>CBDVDB010000273.1:0-3241 GCA_965372625.1 uncultured Nitrospinaceae bacterium | reverse complement strand
TGCGCCAGAAATATCCGGAGATGGCGGAGAAGTTCGCGCGCCTGCAGGGGTCGGACCCGGTGGTCCGGCGGCTGGTGGATACGGTGCGCGACCTCATGCCATACGACTGGCAGGATTCCGAACAGTTTTACCAGGGCGCGATGTTCTGCGTGCGCGGCCATTACCTCGGCGCGCTCGGTGTGTTTTCCACAATTCTCGAAGAAGAACCGGAGGCGTATCCGGTGTATCACCTGCTCGGTTACGTATGCGGGAGCATGGGCAAATACAAGATGGAGGTGGACTATTACCGCAAGGCCATCAAGATCAAACCGGATTACCCGCAGGTGTATTACGATCTGGCCCTCGCTTACTGGATGATGGGCAGGCAAAATAAAGCCTACGCCGCGATGAAGCAGGGGGTGGCGCTCAATCAGGATTTCGCGGTGGCCGATCACTGGCTGAACTTTGCGTCCGATCGCCTGGGCCGGTATCAGGACCCGGACGGGTTGGGCGAGAAGGAAGAAGGCGAAAAGGTGCACTGCCTGAGCCGGGCGTATTACATGCTGGGGTTGGCGTACCTCGATTATGACTGGAACGGCAACGCACGTTCGGCGTTCAAAAACGCGGTGAAGGTCAATGAAGATTTTGCCGACGCGTATTATCAATTGGGGGCGTTGCATCTCAAAAAACTGCGCAATCCCAAACGCGCGCTCAAATATCTGGAGACCGCCGAATCGCTGTACACGCAGACGAGCAACCCGGCACGCGCCGCGTTGGCGCGTCAATTGTATCTGCCGGTGGAGGAGGTTCCACACCGGGAAAAGGCGGCGGAGGGTTGGTTGAAAGAAGGCCTGCGCCTGCAACAGTTGGGGTTGTATCAGAGTGCGGTCGACGCCTATAAGAAAGCGATCGCGTTTCATCCGGATTATGTCGACGCGTATTACAACATGGGCATCGCCTACGGCAGTCTGGAGGACATGGGGCAACCCAAGATCGAGAGCGCCATCGGCGCGCTCAAACATGCGGTGCGGCTGCAACCCGATTTCGTGCATGCGCAAATCGCGTTGGGCGCGTCGTATATCCGGCATGAGGATTTTCAGGAGGCGGTGGACCTGCTGGAGGAGTCGGCGCATCTGGCTCCCGACGATTACAATATTTTTTATTACCTGGGAACCGCGATGCGCATGAAGGGCAACCTGCAGGAGTCGCTCTCCGTTCTGGAGAAAGCCGTTTCGCTGGCGCCGGATTCGGTGCATGCCCGGTTTTCGCTGGGGCTGGCGTATTACGATTCCAAACGCCTGGAGTTGGCCCGGGACGAATTTCTGGAGACCGTCCACATTCGCCCGGATTTCGCGGACGCGCATTTCCTGTTGGGCAGTATGTATCATTCTTCGCTGGAGGATTCGGAACGGTCCATGTTTCATCTCAGAAAAGCGGAGAAGCTGTTTGCCAAACTCAAGGATTATTCGAAAGTGTCGCGTGTTCAGGAACTGATGGCGACCCAACCGGTTTGATGAATCACCCTAGAAATAAATTTTTCGCGGGATGGATTCCGTTGACGGCGCTCCTGATATTTTTGGGGCTGGGGATCGCCCGGGCGGCGGAGACCGAAGCGCAACTCGAACAGGATTTCGATTCCATGCCGGCTCTGGAAATGGCGGAGCGGGCATTGGTCGATACCCTGTATTACAATTTCGATTCATGGTTCCCCCGGTTCAGGAGCCGCATCGAGCAACTGGAAACGAGCCCTCCCACCCTCGCCAACCGGATGGAGCTCATGCGGTTTTATTTTTATATGGCCGGGTTGTGCGGCGAGTTGACCCATGTCCTGGCATTCAACAGTTCGTACTTCATAGAACAGGTCAATAAGGATTTTATGTATTACAGCGGTAAGGCCAGGGAGCAGGCCGAAATCCTGCTGGACAACCCGAAACTTTCCCGGGAATTTCGCGCCGACGCTTATTATTATCTGGGAGTGTCGGAAGGGTATATGGGGATGTTGGAATACGGGCAGGGGCATTATCTGTCCGCGTTGCTCGACGGATGGAGGGCGGACAACCATCTGGAAGACGCGTTGGAGTTGGACCCTGAACATGCCGACGCGCATGTCGGGCTGGGGGTTTACCGGTACGGGAATACCCGCCTGGGCGGACTGGGCAATTTCCTCTTGCAAGGTGGGAGTGACCTGCGCGTGGCGGGCCTGCGCCATCTCGAAACCGCGCTGGAGAAAGAAATTATGTCGCGGCCTCTGGCCATAAAAAGCCTGATCTGGTTTTATATTTCCGAACAGATCAACCCGGACAACGCCGATCTGCCCGATAGCGATCCGCTTTCGCGCACGGTCGCCCGGTCGCGCGCCCTGCATCTGCTGGATCAATACGAGCGTCTTTATTTCAAGGACGCGCCGGAGGGCTTTATCGGCAATATGGGACTGGCCATGATGAAGGCCATTCAACTCATCATGGACGGGGATTACGCCCACGCCCTCGAACAGTTTGAACACAACCAGAAAATATCCAAGTACTTGATCGACGTTAAAAAATTCAAGATCAACCCGCAATATGTGGATACCGTGAAAGCCTCGATGGAATTTTGCCGGTTGATGATGGCCGCGAATGAAGCCGGGAAGGAGTCCCAGCCCAGAGTATGCGCGCGGGTAAACGAGCAAATCAAAATCATCGAAGACGGGGGCAGTATCATCCAATATCAATCCTCCAAACTCCGCGGGGAAATGCAGGACGTGTTCCACCGTCACCTCAAGCAACTTTCCTCCCGCCTGGGCTGCTGACCTTTCAGCGTTACCATTGGCCATTCGTTTGGCGCAAAACGGCTCCTTAGGGCTGTAAGGAACCTGCCTGCCGGGCGACTAAACTTCATATCGAACGAAGTTAAGGAGGCCTCTCATGAAAGCCAGGTGTAAATCCGTTGGTATTAAGAATCTCTGGTGGGTCCTGTTATGGATCGGGTTGTCGGCCTGGGATTTTTCAAAACACAGCATTCCGTTGGACGAAATCATGAGCGGCGGTCCGTCGAAGGACGGTATTCCCGCCATCGACCGGCCCCGGTTCGTGCCGGCCTCCAAAGCCAGCCGTTCTTTTCTGAATGATAAGGACCGGGTCATCGCCTTGGTGGTCAACGGCAAGAAAAAAGTCTATCCCCTCAAAATTCTCAACTGGCATGAAATCGTCAACGACCGCATCGGCGGCCGCAACGTGGTGGTGACGTTTTGCCCGTTGTGCGGCACCGGTATGGTGTTCGACGC
>CBDVDB010000272.1:0-3241 GCA_965372625.1 uncultured Nitrospinaceae bacterium | reverse complement strand
ATTTTCAATCGCTTGATGCCGTTGGAACGATCCTTCGGCTGTGTCTTGCCCGGCAAATCAGCGGACGGGAATCCAGGCTTCTCCTTGAATGAAGATGAGCCGGTTTTCGTGGATTCCCTCAAACCGCCGCCGGATTTCTGCTCAAAAAATGCGTTAGCCATGTCCGCCTCCAGTCAGGAGAATGCCCTTCACCGGCTTCTTGCCTTCATTGGAGGCTGAGCGTGTTGATGGACCTTTTGGGTAAAGTTCATTTACCTTGACAGTCCCGGATTTTCCCGGAAAGGGTGCCGCCAGCTTGATGCTGCGGGTTTTCGCTGGATAATTGATTTTGGTCATTTCGGCCTCATTTTGCTGCCGCGAACGGCATTGTTCGTAAAGCTGCTCCTGCCGGGAAGATCAGAAGCAATACGGCGAAAGTGCTCCTGCTTTTCAAGGGCATGGGCTTTTGCGCGATTCATTCTCCCGTCGCTGGCCTCAATTTCTTTCGCTCTCATCAAGGTGCGGAGATCATCCTCAGCTTCAAAATCATCAATCATTTCGACCTCTCAACCAAATGGTGAGGTTATATTACCTTGCATTACAAAAAGCATTTCGGCCCCATTGTATCGAACGACAATGAGGCCAAAAACCCTAGGAAACCTGGGCACCTATGGTCCAGCGCCAATCTGTGTGAGCATTGGAATATCTCATATAACCGCGCCACTTCGCGATTATCGTATCCAAATCCTCCGCGAATGCGAATTCCTTGGACACACGGTCAATCCAGAACAAGGACTGCTTCCGGAGGGCCGAATCGCCGAGGAACCAGTTGTTCGCATCCGACATGTAGTTCCATTCGTGAATAGTATACGCGCCCTCGTGGACGTTCCGGTTGTTGTTCGCGGTATCGACCTTGCCCATTGAGGCAACGATCTCGTATGCCTTCTCGAACAGATCGGGCGGAATCCACAACTCATCCGGGGAAATCATAATCCGGTTGGCCTGATCGTCACGGAGGCCGACATGCTGGATTCTCGCCGTACTCAACGCTGTGGCAGAGAGCGCCGTGATTACGAGGTTATCGAACCCGTTCGCGGTAGATGCCTCGGATGTGGTTGTGTGCGAATCGGAACACATCGCCACCGCTTCGGAGTTGTTGTAGAAGAACGTATCCACCGAAAAGGCATTATTGAAAATCCTCGACCCGTGACCCTGACGGGTTCTTGAAGCCGCTGTCGCAAGACCCGAGGGACGCTGGTCCATGATGTTGTACTGGTCATCATCGAACAGCTTTCTCTCGACTTGGATACCCGAAGCGAATTCCAGATGAGTTGCGATAGTATCGAAACCCTGGTTCGCCGACTGGTATCCAACGGTCCCCGAAAACTGCGACCAGTCCTGATATGCCCCAACCTGTGACCAGCGCATATCGGCTCGTCCATTGTCGGGCGGCATCGTAAAGATTGTCGGCAGCATGTCGGGAAGCTGATCAAACTGCTCGTGAAAGATTTTCTGGAACCTCGGGTCGAGAATATCGCCGAAGTTCGTTGAAACGTGAGGAATAGGCATAATAAATTACTCCTATGTGTTCGAGCAGGAGCCGAACAAATGCTGGCTCCCGATTAAATGGTAATAGGAGTTCGAGGTCCCACTCTGGGATGAATCCCTCATCTCCATATCGACCGTGGCGAAGTTGAGGTTATCCGTCACCGCCGTCTGGGCAACCACCTGAGTAAGATCGGTTGTCAGATCGTAGTTATCCCAAGTGCCAACCACGGACGTACACGGAAAGCCGTGAACGGCAATATAGGTGTCTGTCGTGGCGGTGCCGTTCGGGAAGTTGATCGACGCACTGCCAGCAGTGTCGTCCATCCGGCGAAACTCGCCAACATTGGTTCCCGTATAGCCCCAACAGGCGCCGTTATCGAAAGTCGTGGCACCTGTGAGAGTGACCCCGGTCGAGTCCGCCGATGTCGGGGATGTCGTTGCAAGGGCCGTACCGGAAGTCGCGCCGTTGTTCATCTTGCCGCGAAGAACCGCGTCGGGGTTGATAATCACGGAAACGAACAATTCATCCGAATCGGTAATCCCCGTGGCCGCGACGGTCCCAGAAACATCGAGACCAAGACCGATATACGACCCGACAGCCATCGCGCCAGTGGCCGTCATTGGCTCAACGCTACCCAAATCAGTTGCGGCATCAACAGCGGTCAAAAGCGGGATTCCGGCGTTGGAAATAGTCGTGCCGGCCATGTACTTTTTGATGACAGGAGCTTTGCTACCAAGAAAATATGCAAGTTCCATAATATTCTCCTTTAAATCGGGGTCCAACACTGGCCGGCCTTCGTATTGCCACCAGGCTCCCCAAGAAATGATTCGTGAATGTAGATTCTCGTCTGATGATTCATTATGTCACGGCAACCATCGCACTTTCCAATTACATGAGGAAAACGTCCGTCTTTGTAATAATTAGCCTTTCCGTGGTTAAACTTCGGCTGGCATTTCCAGCACAACAAAATGACTTTTTTCAAAGCCACCAAATCCAGTACGTAAGTGCCCTCTGGTTTTCCGACAGGTCTGCCGGGATGTTCCCTTGGTTGTTCCACGGGAGCCGCCCAAGCCGTCAAACTCCTCAATCTCGCGCCGAAACCATGTCCGCGCTTTTTCCAAAGCCCGCTGGGTTTAAAACCACTCGGTAGGACGAGGGTGGTCATGTCCACCGCGCTCCATATCCAGCAGGATCAATTTCCTTCTTCAGCTTTTCATCGTCCCATCCCGAATACATCCCCATTCCGATCATCTTCTCGTAATGGGCTTTGACGTGTCCCGGAAGTTTCGGGGCGGTGTCCTTTGAATCGCCGCCGTCTTCCCCGGCCCCGCCGGTTTCCTGGAATGTCTGGGCCGGCTTATCCTTGCCGTTCTGCAATCGGTCGGGCGAGCCGAACATCGTCGCCATCGCATCGAGTTCGGTGGCCTCGTTCGGTGGCTTGCCAAGATCGTTGACTTGCCTGTTGTATTCTGCGGCGACAAGTTCACGATCTGCCGTTCCCTCAACCCAGATATCAGGACGCGCCTCCTTGTACTTTTTAAATTCAGCCTGAATGCGCGATGCCTGCTGGTCGATTTTGTTTGAGGTTTCAGTGTTTTTTGTAACATTAGCCTCAACACGCTTCTCCATCTGGGTTTCAAGGATGCGGTCGGACTCATCCGGAGTCATCCGACCGTCATCCACTTGCGCTTGAAGCTCCGCGCGGGTAAATTC
>CBDVDB010000271.1:0-3245 GCA_965372625.1 uncultured Nitrospinaceae bacterium | reverse complement strand
GGAGAAGGTGTGACTATAATCCATCACCCCGTTCTTATTGAAAATGACTCCGAGGCGCTCGGTCAGGGCGTGACGCAACTGAATCGTAAAAACATTGATATGGCCTCCGCCGGAAACCCCGGGATTGATAACAGTGTTAGCTAAAAAGTCTCCCGGTATCTTGTTGTGGAGAATAATGAGCCGGGCTTCGGTGGTGATGAAGGGGGTTTCGTTCAGGAACGGGTTGGATACGGGGGGCACGTAGTGTTTATGCCTGCCCTCGCCCAAGGACCCTTTAAAATCCCAATCGACCGCCAGCGCCGGGGATGCCGCCAACAGAGTAGTTACCAGCATACACGTCAAAATTTGAACCATCCGTTTTTTCATTTTCTCCCTCATTCTCCCTCCGATTTGAATTCATATGTTAAATTATCAAATCACCTAAAACGCTATGGCAACAATTTTATCCGCGAGCTCCAGCTCGATTGGAAATCTTATCAGAAATCCGTTAATCCTGACATTCAAAAGCGGAATCCGACAACCAGTTGATTTGAATATAGCCGGGGAACCGGGTTTCCCGGTCCAGATAAGCCAGCTCCAGCTGGCCGCAGGTGAGATTAAGGGTCTGGCTCAGGTCGACCCCACACAGGTAAGTCTCGGTAAAGTCGGCGTCTTCCAGGTTGGCGCCATTGAGAGTGGCTTCGCTCAATACGGCGCCGGTAAAATCCACCCCGCTGAGGTCGGCGCCCGTCAGGTCGGCCCGAATGAGATAAGCGTAGCTCAAGTCGGCCCCGCTCAGGTTAGCCCCCTGAAGTCGGGCCTTCATCAGTTTATGATGGCTGAGATCGGTTCCTTGCAGGTCGTCTTTTTTGGCTTCCACCTTTGCCAGAATGGCGATCCATTCTTCCAGCATTGAATCTCCCCTTCCTTCGGGCCAACGCGAGCGCCCTGCCTCCCAATGCTAAAGGAATTGTTCCAACAGACGGGGGTTTTGTCAATGGTTTCTTGGTGATCCCATCGATTTCCGCCCGTCAGGCTCATCTCCAAATTCTCAATCAAATTAAATTTTTTCCTCACACAGTTCTCATAAGCTAACTCTATTCTTCAGCCAGCAGACAAATATCAACATATACCTGTGAATTTTATGGCTTATTAATGTATAAAACCTTTCAGGACGCACAAGGAGGAAGAATGCACAAAAAGTTATTGGGAATATTGTGGGTGATGGGGATTTTGGTCTGGGCACCTGGCGCCTGGGCTCAGTCTTCAACCGCGGAAATGCGTCTGCAGGCCATTGAAAAAATCATGTCGGCCACGGACGATGGTAGTAATGATCTCAGGGTTTTTTACAATAAAGGCCTTAAGATGGAGACCGCCGACAAGAAATTCAAAATGCAGATCGGCGGACGCATCATGGCGGATTTCGGTTTCTTTGATCCGGATGACGCCTATATCGCCGCCACGGGTAACGAGAAAAACGGAGCCGAGTTCCGTGCGGCCCGAATTTATATCGCCGGACTGCTGTACAACAAAATTGGATTCAAGGCGCAGTACGATTTCGCCAGCGGCAGTGCCAGTGGCACTGGCACGAACACACCGAATGTCAAGGATGTCTATATCCAATTGGTGAAACTGCCGGTGGTGGGTAATTTCCGCGTGGGCCATTACAAGGAACCCTGGTCCCTGGAAAACCTGACCAGCTCCAAATACATTACCTTCATGGAACGGTCGCTCCCGATCGCTTTCTCCAAGGGCCGCGGTGTGGGTGTGGGATTTTTCAATCATGCCCTGGATAAAAGACTCACCTGGAGCGTGGGGGTATTTTACGACACCAACAGCGAAGCCCCTCCCGTTACCAACGCCGGCAACGGTCCCGGACAGGTGGATTACGGATTTCGAGTGACGGCCCTGCCGTTGTATCAAGACAAGGGGAAGAAACTGGTTCACGTGGGTTTTTCATTTGCCCATGAAGACCGGGGCGCGGCGGCTACTCTCCGGGTCAGTTCGCGTCCGGAATCGCATTTGACGGCGAATCGGCCGGTAGACACGGGAACCAACGCGATGGAAAAGGTCACCCGGTACAACGTGGAAGCCGCCGCCGTTTATGGACCGTTCAGCCTGCAGGGAGAGTTCGTGCTCCTGAATGGGGATGCGCCTGATGGCACCCCCGGCGTTCATTATACGGGTTGGTACGTTCACGCCAGTTATTTCATCACCGGGGAACACCGGAAGTATAAAACGAAGTCCGGCGCGTTCGCCCGCGTTTCACCCAAAAAGAATTTCGGAGAAGGCGGTTGGGGCGCCTGGCAGGTGGCCCTCCGGTACTCCACCCTGGATTTGAATGACGATAACAGCGCGGCCGCTTATCTGGGCGGGGAAATGGACGATATCACCGTCGGGTTGAACTGGCATCTCAATCCCAACACACGCTTCATGCTCAATTATATTAATTCCAGTGTGGACAGTGGCGCCGTTCCGTCGGTCGATGCCGGCAGTATGAATACTGTAATGGCCCGGTTTCAACTGGACTTTTAAATTAGATCCATACGACGGCTCCCTGTTTCGGGCCGCTCCCCGGTGCACAAGATATAATCTAACCTTCGGAAACCTTATCCAGGATTCCGGCAATCTGCTCCATCTTGAAAGACTTTCCCAGTTTCCTCAGATAACCGGCCAACTGCTTTTCATCCTCGCCTTTTGTTTCCAGATCATCCAGTGCTTTGGCCAGATCGGTGACGCTGTATAAATCCGTCGCATGTTTCAGCCGTGAGAACAGTTCGGAATCCAGTATGATGCCCGACAGATCCAAATCCGCGAATTGGACGTCGGGTTTTTCGGTCTCCGCCTGTTCCGCGTAAACAAACTCCAGGTCAAGCACCTTTTTAAGATTATCGAAAATGTGATCGACTTGAAAAGGTTTGGAGATAAAGCCGTCACCACCCGCCGCCAGCGCTTCCTTCGCCTGATGCTCGAACACCGAAGCGGTGACCACGAGGATTTTCATCCGGTCACTATCATATTTTCCCCGGATTTTCCGGATGGCTTCCACGCCGCCCATGCCCGGCATGCGTAAATCCATAAAAATAATCTGAGGGACATGCTGTTCTGCCTGTTCAATACCTTGCTGTCCGTCATGGGCTATGAATACTTCAGCGCCGATACCCTCGAGGATTGTCTTGAGGACTTCGCGGTTTTCTGCGACATCGTCCACCACCAGTACGCGCAAGGTTTGTCCGGGCGCCAAACCGATGACTTTTTGTGAGGGC
>CBDVDB010000270.1:0-3282 GCA_965372625.1 uncultured Nitrospinaceae bacterium | reverse complement strand
TTTGTCATTCTGAGGAACGGAGTAGCCTGTCCTGAGCCTGCCGAAGGAAAGAATCTGGGTTTTCTCTAATAACCCCTCTCCCCCTGGGGGAGAGGATTAAGGTGAGGGGGCCTTTTTTCTTTTTGGTATTTTGTAGTTGCCCGATTTATCGGGCGCATTTGGCGGTTTTTCAATTCAATGGGTCCTCTCCATAGCCCGGTAGTCATATGAATTTTAATGTTGCAGGGTGTACCCGGAATTATCATATACTTGGAGGTATGATAAGAAACTGGATTCATACAATAAGGTCGCTGAAACTCTGGGCCTGGTTCGGTAATTTCTGGCTGAGGGTGAGCTATTCCAGGTCCGGCCTGATGTTGCGGGTGCGCGACACTTGGGCTATGAGCGACCGGAGCGCGTGGATTTTTTTCGGCGCGCTGGGCCTGGGGTTTGTCACCCTGGCGGTGCTGATCTATAACGCGGTCGGTGGTAAAGTGGTTGACCGTGACCTGACCTGTCTCGCGCGTAATGTATATTATGAAGCCCGTGGCGAACCGGAGAAGGGTCAATGGGCGGTGGCCAAGGTGACGCTCAACCGGGTGGTGTCGCACCGTTTCCCGGACAGTATTTGTGAAGTGGTGTATGAGAAGAGGTGGGACAAACGCCGCCGCCGCTATGTCGGTGCGTTCGCCTGGACCGAGCTGGACACCCTTCCCAAGTTGAAACGCACGCAATGGCAAAAGGCGTGGAAAGCGGCGGAGACCGTTTACGAGAGGCCGAAGTCCATAAAATTAAAGGGAGCCTTGTTTTATCATGCGGCCCGCATCAAACCGAGGTGGGCCAAGCAAAAAAAACGAGTCAAAAGAATCGGCCGTCATATTTTTTACCAATAAACCTTGCCGCCGGACCGGCTTCGATCCGGCTTCTCCGTTATCGGTTATCTCTCCCGAATTTTTACAATCCCTCCCCTTGGGGTACCTATTCCTAAAGGTTTGCCGGATAAGCCTCTGATGAGTTTTCCACAGGGTAGGAGTTTTCCTATGGAAATCAGAAAAGCACCTCATTTCCCTCCTGAAGGCACCTAATAACTATATTAATTTCAATAGTTTACGTGTTGTTGACAAGCTGTTACGATCTCGTTACAATTATAGTACGTGTAAAGAGCAAAGATTTTTGTTGTTTTATTTAGTTTTAACCACAGAGGAGATTGAGAAAATGCAAAGGTTTGATGACGTTGTTAAATGGATTAAAAAGATGACCGAAGCTGGTGTGGCATTGGTTGCCTTGGCCATTGTCCTTCAGATTCTGTTTGGGAAGTCCGTTCCCTTCATTGGAGGAGACGTGGTCGGTAGCATCACTGCAATCGTCGCCAACCTGGGCGCGCAAGGCCTGGTGGGTCTGGCCGCCGTAGCGGTGATGTATGCTATTTTTACGCGGCCAGCAACCCGGTAAGTAAAGGCCGGAAAAGATTTTGTAGTATTTAAATGTAGTCCGCACCCTAAGCCGTTGAGGTTCTGAGGGTGGGGCTATGAATTTTTGGTTTAATTTTTTATAGGAGAAGAATGATGTTAAGCAATATGCCTAAATGGATTAGAACCACTACTGATGTAGGTATTGCCTTGCTGGGTCTGGCTATTATAGTTCAGGTTCTGTTTGGCAATGCGGTACCGTTTTTTAATGGTAACGTGATCAGCAGCATTTCCGGTATCATCACCAATCTGGGTACTCAAGGCTTGGTAGGACTTTTGGTGGTATGGGTGATCTGGGCTATTTTCAATAAACCTGCACCTCAGAGGTGACTTTTTATTCGAGTCAATTATCTTCCGGACACGTGTCCTCTTTCGGGAGGAAGTGCCGGTTGGAAAGATTGGAAGTATAGATAGAAGGCTTACCGAGATTAACGCTCTTCACTTGCTCGAGCTTTAACGGGCCTGCTTAAGCCTTCTCCTTCCACCGCCTCACATCCTTCATGAATTTTTCCCGGTCCATCTCCTGGTCCCAGGGAAACACATCCATCAAAGGTTCAAAGGTATAGCTGGACTTATCCTCCGGAGGGATTTCGAAACTTCCGTCGGTTACTCGATAGATATTATTAAAGGTTCGGTAGTTGCCGCACAAAGTCACATAATCCCAGGATGTCGTTCCTTCAATTAAGGCATAAAGCTCCGAGGAGCCGATTCCTTCATAGATATTGATCTTGCCGAGATCTCCTTTCTGTACCCGGAGCTTATCCTGCGCAAAGTCGATACCCCACACCTCAGAATCCTCCTGACCGAAAACCTCCAACTGGTAAACCACCTGCCAATGCAACCAACCCCCCAGCATGTCGCTTTTCAAAATCCGGTCCATCAGGTGGTTTTCAATAAAATCCCTGATAACTTTCATTTCCCTTTTATGCTGTTTAGGATCGGTCGTTCGGGTTCGGATGGGGGGAACTTCCATAACGGGCTTGAACGCCACCCGATGGCCGTCGTTCTCCCGAATGCGCACAAAATCCGAGGACTGTTTTTCGATGCGGACTCCGTCGGTTGTGACATACATAACGTCCCCGTGTAAAAACGAACTGCATGGCACCTCGGGACAAAAAGCCGCAAGGTCGCGAATGAACTGTTCCATAGTGGTCGGAAACGAATATTGATTCAGGAAACCGATTTCGTCCCGGTACCGGAAGAAGGCGGCGCCCGGAACCACCATTTTGGGCCCCAGAGCTTTCACGACATTCAAAAATGTGCAGTATTCGCTCAAAGGCAGGTTCGTCGGTTTATGATAGGAAAAGTTCCCTTCTATCAGAGGAACAAACCGGACATGGGCTAAATCTATCTGACCGTAAAGTTCGCGGATGTGATCAATGGTCTCGGGATCCACGAGGGTGTCCACCTCATTCCACACGGTCACTTCTCCGTCATTAACAAGGAGCCCGTGCTCGGGATAATAATCCTCGGAAGTGCTTATCTGGTTGCGCGAGGGGGTAGGCGTGAGCGTCACGTCCTTGAACTGCATCGGTTCAAAATCTGTAACGACGCGGATATTTTTAAACTCCAGTTCCTTGAGGACGTCCACAAGAATTTTGTCGTTGGGGGCAAGAATCGTCGCATCCGGCTTGAGTATGTGGTCATTTTGCGCCAGGTAGGCGAGTGTACGTACGTCGAAATGGTCCTGGTGCCTGTGCGAAATGTTAAGGACATCGACGGGAGGAATCTTGTCCCTCTCCAGAGCGATACTGGGACATAGAACTTGGAGTTCCTCCCATTGGTAATCGGACCAGACGGGGTCCGTCAGGATCGTGGTTTCCTTCGACTGAAT
>CBDVDB010000269.1:0-3285 GCA_965372625.1 uncultured Nitrospinaceae bacterium | reverse complement strand
CATGTAACGGTTGGAGGCATCATACTGCCATTTTTGATTGGCTCGGTGGGGGGGTTTCTCTCTAATGTCATCATGTTCTCCGATGCGGACTACAAATACGAGCGGCTGGCGCATGAAATCACCAAGGTTATCGGTTTCTGTTACAGCTTCACCGCGTTGACGGGCGCATTGTTTCTGTTCATTATGTTGGTGGCCTACAATGATTTCATCTCCTATCTGGTCACCGCCTTCCCCGTTCTTTTCATGATCGGGTACCCCACTCTGTTTATTCTGGAAACTATCGTCCTGTACATATACGTCTATTCGTGGGAACCGTTAAACAAAACCAATAAGAAGGGACGTCACATCGTTCTCGGAGTTATCCTGAACATTCTGGGGCTGACCCTGTTGTGCGCGCTGGACGGACCGACCACGTTCATGCAGACTCCCCCGAAACCCTATGGGGAACTGTTCACCGTCATGACGGAGTGGGACCGCATCGCGACCATGACGTGGATGCCGCTCAATTACCACCGTCTGGTGGGGAACGGCACCTTCGGCGGATTCATGGTGGGGATAATCGCCGCTTACATGTACCTATGGTCCACGGATCCCAAAGAAAAGGAATACTACGACTGGGTCGGTTACATGGGGAATTTCATCGGCGTGATGTTCATGATTCCCCTGCCGGCGATGGGCTACATCTTCGTCCGTGAAATTTACCAGTATGACGCCACCATCGGTATGTACATCATGTCCGACCGCGAATCGATGTTCATGCTGATGCAGGGCCTCTTGATCGGAGTCATGTTCAGCGCCAGTAATATCTATATGTGGGTCAGTATGAAGCGGATCGAAAACGCCCACCGTTTTTTCCCGGCGATGAAGCTGGGTTTTGTGCTGATTATCATTTCGGCGGCCATCTGGTTCACCCCGCGGCGATTCTTCGCCACCATGCTTCCCGAGCCGGAAATGAATCCCGATATGGTGTTGCCGGACAACCTGGCGTTTCTGGCTCTCATGATCGCTAAAAACATCGCCGCGTTTACCTTGGTAACGGTTACGTTGGTCAACTATATCTTTTATACGATCGCTACGCGGACCGGGAAAATCGCCTGGGGAAAAATCAATCCGCTCGGACCGTATATCCTCATTTTCATGGGCTTCACCGATATCTGGCTGATGAGTTGGATGGGAACCATTCGCGAGTTGTCACGAATGAACTGGCATATTTACAAAGTCTTTAAAGACGTCACCCCGGATAAATTCGCGCCGACGCTGGCGGAGTCGGGTGTGTTCGTTACCTGTATCGTATGGATATTTTTTATCATTATGACCGCCATTATCTGGTTGGGAATCAAATATCCCAAAACCAAGAAATCCGAAACCGAAGAGGCCCCCACGGCGGCGCCTCAAATGGCTGAATAGTAATTCGCTCAGGCCTCTGGATCGATTATGAATAAAATGATTAAAGTACTGATAGTCACTGCCGGTGCCGGCGCCATTGGTTTCGGGGTCGGTACATTTTTCGATTTGTTCCCGCTCTATATGGGGGCGGCCCTGGCGGCTCTCGTTTTCTTCTACGGCGTCCTGCTGGTCAAGGAACACCGCCCTCCAAAGGAAAAAGGATTTATCAGGAACCTCGCCCCCAAGATACCTGTGGTAGTGGTGTTAGCGGTTACTGTATGGTTTGGAGCGGGATATTTCGGGTTCCCTATCTGGTGGCAGATAGAATTTGTAGCCTTCGCCTTGGTGGGTATGTTGTTTTTTATAATCCTCGATTTAAGGGACATGTCCCCGGAAAAGGGGAAAGCCACCTCGGTCCTGCGCCTGATGGGAACTTATGCCCTCGCTTCGGTTCTTTTCATCGTGATTACCTGGCAACTCCCGCAGTTCAACCCGAAGTATGAGATCAAACGGCTGGAGAAAAAGCCGCTCACGATATTTATACCGGGACCGCAAGCCATCGCCGACGGACGCGAGATTTTTGAAGACAACAAGTGTTTCAACTGTCACAAGGTGTTCTGGGAAGGCAACTCCGACCGCGGTCCCAACCTGGGATCGAAACAAATCGGCTTATACCCCGTGGATTACATTAAGGACCAGATTCTCAACCCTCGGAGAAATCAGTCTCCTGGATTTGAAGATAAAAAATCCAAAAAAGCCATGCCCACCTATTACGGTGAGGACCTGAGCGATGTCGAACTGCAAGCGCTGGTGGCCTATCTCAAAACACTGCGCGATCCGACGCACATGCCGGTGGAGGGAAAGTTTCCCAACCAGTGGACCTGGTGGGACGATCCTAAGATCCTCGCGGAGGGCCAGATAGTATTCGAGGGTAAGGAACCGGTCACGGAAGGCCTCAATTGCGCCGTCTGCCATGGCACCAACGGTATTCCGCTGATGACCGGCGCGTTCGATTTCCGCAATCCCGATGGCATGGATACCACCAAAATGCCGGACCATATGCCGTTAAAACTCAAGGACTGGCCGGATGAGTTGTATTACAAGCGCGTCACCCGGGGAATTGATGCCACGCCAATGGCGCCCTGGGGAATGATCTTCCCGCATCTCTACCTGTGGAAAGCCGAGGCTTACATCCGCACGTTCCACGACCCTCTGGACAAGAGGAACGGCAAAAAGCCGGTCCCTCCCGTCCCCACCAAGGAAGAAATCGAACGGTGGAAAAAAGAGGGACTGTTCATGGATCCGTTGCTTTAAAAGTCCTCTAATATTCGATTCATCCAAATGACCGGTATGGGTTTCCCGTACCGGTTTTTTATTTTGCCGGTGACCGGAAATTGATATGATAAGGTCTTAATTCAAACAGCGTTAATGTAAGGAGTCGGTCATGAGCCGGATGGATGATTTGATCAAGGAAAACCTGCTGGAGGACGGCACGGTTTTGAACCTGCGTGAAAAATATATCGGCCTGCGCGGTACCATGGAATTGTTTACCAAGGAGGCACTTAAAAACGTCAAGGTCCTGACCTACTCGGGCAACCAGACGGGGGATGAGGGGGTCGAGGCCCTGGCCGAATGTCCCTACCTGCAAAACCTGGAAACCCTGATCCTCAATCATAATGAAATTGGAGACGAAGGAGCCGTAATCCTGGCCAACGCCGGCAATATGCCCAAACTCATCAGCCTGTCGCTGTTCGGCAATGTCATCGGCGACGAGGGAGCGCAGGCGCTTGCCAACTCCACTAACAGTAAGAAGCTCATCAAACTGGATCTGTACAAAAACCAGTTCTCCTCGGTGGGTATCAAGGCTCTCACCGAGTCGCCCAATCTCAAAAACTGCGA
>CBDVDB010000268.1:0-3286 GCA_965372625.1 uncultured Nitrospinaceae bacterium | reverse complement strand
GCCAGGGAATCAGCTCGTCCTGCAGGCTTTCGGGAACCTGAAACTGGATGCCGGTTTGTTCGGACAGCTCGGGCAGAACCTCCCGCAAAGGCACATACCGGGGCTCGGATTCGCGCTGGGGAGCGGTGGGCGTGTCCGGCGCTTCGGAGGCCATCGCGCCTGCCGGGGCCATCAGGCTCACCGCCAGTCCTATACACAGAAATGTCACTATCCGCATCATATAAAACCAATTAACCACAGATGAACACAGACCGCTCCGCGAAGTCCGATTATGGAAGGTCCGATTATGGACGGGGCGAATTTTTCCGTTCCGCACGGGGCGAATAAAGCCCCCTCTTTTTAAAGAGGGCGGGGGGTGATTTAACCTCCTCTTACTGTGGGGAGGATACAGTGGGGTGGGGGAGAATACTTCCAACTAATATTCTCTCATTCACCCCGGAAGTCAATACACAATTGATGTAACTATGGGCACCCGGCGTAGCGCCGGAGCAAGTACCGCGCGGGTACCGTTATCTTAAGCCACCAGGGTTTTAAGAATACCTGCGGCGGTTCGCCGCCCGGCCAGCGTTACGCTGGCCCGCCGAGGTTGTCTGCCGATAAACCGGATAACGGCAAATTCTGCGATTTTTTTATAAGCGGGCGTTTTTCAATGGGTTTGCGCTTTTCCGGATTTTTTCCGCCCCCTTTGGGGTGCTTATAACTTATTGAAATATAATAACTTGCAGGAACGGGCAAGAATAAACTTGACATCTCCACTGAGCCGGTATACAAGAAAGTACCCTACCTAAACTAGAATAGCCTAACTATGCCGTTTTAAAATTCAGGTGGGAGGGATCATGCCCGAAACCAAGACCGTAGAAAACCTGCCCAATATCCCCGTGGATATGGAGGGGTCGACCAAACCGACCCGGGATCTGAAAACGGCCCAGAAGCTTCATCTGCTGAAAACGGAGTTGCTGAAAACGATTGACCTTTTCAAGACTCTGCCGCCCGCCACGCTGGAAATCCTTGTCAAAAAATCCAAAGATATTTTCCTTCTCAAGGATGAGATTTTATTCAAGGAAGGCGACACGGATTTCAAGAGCATGTTTGTCATCCTTTCCGGCAAGCTCCTCATTTACAAATGCAAAAAGAATATTACCGAACTGGGTCCCGGCCAATACGTGGGGGAAATGCCGCTGATCGATCGTAAATCCCGGTCGGCCTCCATCAAGGCCCTGAAGGAGTCCCTGCTTCTGGAAATCAGTGAAGAGCTGTTCCAGGATTGCTTTGCCACGAATTCCTCCGCCCTGGTGGCCATGATGAAGGTTTTTGCGGAACGGACCCGGGATGATCTGGCGCAAATGGAAAAGGAAATGCGGAAGTTGAGCAACTTCACCCACGATATGAGAAATTGCCTGGTGCCACTGGGAACGGCGGAGGTGATCCTGAGCGCCGTTTTGGAAATACTGTGCGGAACCCAGCCTCATCATAAAAAGCGGGAGGGCTGGGACAAGGTGCAAAAAGGATTTGACACCATGATGGCGGTCCGGAACAACCTGATCACGATGATCGACCAGAGTCTGGCCTGTATCAAGAAGACCCAGTCGGAATACATCAAATCCCATTTCGATCTGGCGGCCCTGGTGGAGGAAACCGTCGATGAAATTTGGTGCCACAAAAAGCTCAAGGGCAAAGTCCTTGAAATCAACAAACCCGATACGCCGATTACCGCCAACATCAATTATCTGGATATCAAGCGGGTGCTTCAGAACCTGATTATCAATGCGGGCTACGTGACGGATAAAGGCAAAAAGATATCGGTGAACCTCAATGCCCTGGACGACTGGGCGGAAATCAGTGTCGTGGATGAGGGCACGGGGATACCGGATGACGTCAAACCGTTGTTGCTCCACGAAAACTATACCTCCAAACCCGATGGTAACGGGTTTGGACTGATGTCCTGCAAAGCGATCATTGAGAATTGTCACCAGGGAAAAATCGGTTTCGATTCGGTGTGGGGAGATGGAACCAAGTTTTGGTTTCTGTTGCCTATTTCCGGGTGAATTATCAATCAAAGTGAACAATTAATATTATGAATACCTCCGAATCCAGTACCCAGCCGGCCGGTTCTGCCAAAGGCTCCATCCAGGAAAAGCAAATGAGTATCCTGAAAATGGAGCTACTGAAAAAAATTAAAATTTTCAATTGCTTACCAGAGGATGCCTTGCAGAATATTGTCGCGGAGAGTCAGGATATTTTCCTGAACGACGAAGAGATTCTTTTTGCGGAAGGAAGCAATAACAGCAATTTATATATCATTTTATCGGGGAGCATATTGATTGCCAAAGGCCCGAATTATACCAAGCAGGTCACTATTTTGTCCGAGGGGGAATACCTGGGTGAAATCGCCTTGATCGACAAAAGACCCCGGTCGGCTTCGGCCATAGCCCTGGGAGACACCCTGGTGACCGAATTTAATGAGGAAATGTTCCAAAAATTTATTTTCCCCAATACCACGGCTTTGATGGAAATGATGAAGGTGTGCTCACAAAGGCTTCGCAACGATTTGGATCGAATGTCCAGCGAGATTCAGCAGGTCACCAATTTTACCCACGATATGAGAAATTGCCTGGTGCCGCTGGGAACCGCTGAAATATTTCTGGACCAGGCTTTAAAGATTCTATGTGGAACCGAAACCAACCATGTCAAGCGTCAAGGCTGGGACAAGGTACAAAAAGGTTACGATACCATGCTTTCGGTGCGCAACAACATGCTCACCATGATTGACCAAAGCCTCGCCACCGTTAAGAAAGTTCAGTCCAAGTATGTGAAAGGCGATTATGATATTGTGGAGCTTATTGATGAAACGGTTGATGAAATCCACTGCCATAAAAACCTCAAGGGAAAACCCATTCGCGTCAAATCGGCGGGAAGCAACACTCTGGTCCACATCAACTATCTGGATATCAAACGGGTTCTGCAAAACCTGATCATTAATGCCGGATATGCAACGCCAAAAGGTGAGGAAATCAATATTTACATAAAAAATATTCATGGATTGATTGAAATCAGTGTGGAAGACAAAGGTTGCGGAATCCCGGAGGACGTCAAATCCCTTTTGCTGAAGGAAAATTATACTTCCAAACCCGATGGTAACGGGTTCGGTTTAATGTCCTGCAAGGAAATCATTCATGAGTTGCACGATGGGAAGATTGGATTCGAGTCCGAATTGAGTAAAGGAACCACGTTTTATTTTACCCTGCCCCTGGCCCCCTCCAACGGCGAAGCTTCATAAAACCCCCGC
>CBDVDB010000267.1:0-3311 GCA_965372625.1 uncultured Nitrospinaceae bacterium | reverse complement strand
GGCTGACAGTTGACGGCATGCGATGGTCCTTGAGCGCTTAGAAGAAATCGGGTCCAGTATCACGCAGGATCGCATCCCAAGAATTTAAATAGCGAGCGGAGGCTCTCCGCTCTGAGCTGACATTATGCAAATACGAGAAATCCATATTGAGCGTTTTGGAAAATTTTTGCACCGGCGCGTGGTTCCGGTATCGCCGGGCCTGAACGTGATTTATGGCAGGAACGAATTCGGCAAGACGACGCTGTTGGAATTTATCCGCTGGGTTTTGTTCGGGTTCGATAACAAACGCAAGGGAACGAATTCCTACGAGCCGGTGGACGGCGGGGTGCATGGCGGAACGCTGATGTGCGAAATGTTCAACGGCGAACAGATTTTCATTACCCGCAAGGGAGGCACCCGGGAAGGACAGGTGAAGATCCGGACGGCGGACTGGGAAGGAGTGGGCCAGGTAAATCTGGAGACGTTCATCGGCCATGCCTCGAGAAAAATCTTTAAAAATATTTATGCGTTCGCGCTGGATGAACTGCAAAATCTGGATTCCCTTATGGAAGAGGATATCAAAAACAAAATCCTGGGCGCCGGGATGGGGCTCGGCCAGGTATCGCTGAATATTGTGGAGAAAGAGATTCGCGCGAAACAGGATGAATTGTTTAAGCCCAAAGGCAGGTCCGACCGCGCTCTGGACAAGATGGTCCGGGAAATCAAAGAAGGGGAGGAGGAGCTTCGAGCCCGGTCCAATGAAGTGGACCTTTATGATGAATTGAATAAAAAGATCTGGATCCTGGAGAAAATGCGCCAGACCGGGGAATCCAATGCGGAACAGCAGGAAACGCGCCGGCGATCGCTGGAACTCAAGCGGGAGTTGTTCCCCGATTTCATCGACCTGGAGAACCAGACGGCCCGGCGGAATGAAGTGGCCGGGGTCCCGGCTATGAATGAAGAGAGCATGCTGGCGCTTGAAAAGATTCAAACCAAAAGGGAGGACTTGAACCTGCGCCTGGAGGAGGAAAAGGGCAAACTCCACCAACTGGCCATCAAGCGGGACCCGATCCATTTTAATCAACCGCTGCTGGGCCGGGAGACGGAAATTATGCAGTTGCGCCAACTCACCGAACTGGTACGGTCCGCGCAGGTGGATAAGCAGGCCGTCCAGCAGGAACGCGACCGGCTGAATGAAAAAATTCAATCGGAAATGGAGGGGATCAACCCCGGCTGGGATGAAAACCGTATCCTCGTTCTGGAATGGAACGATTCCGAAAAGCATTTCGTTCAAAAGCAGGAACAGGCTTTATATCATTCAGAACAATTTGTGGAGAATGTCAGGAACCGGCTGGAGCTTCATCTTGAGCAACTGGTGACCGAAAGCACCCGGCAGGTGAGTGTGCCCAGGGGGATTCGAATATTTTCGTGGTTGTTGATAGCAGTGGGGATGGCGGGCGAGGGTTTCGCCCTGTTCTCGGCTAATGGGGAACTGGGAATTTTGATGGGGCTGATTCTGGCCGCGGGGGTGGGCCTCGCGGTCTGGCTTTCCATCAACCGGCCCCGGAAGGAACCCGAGGATCTGCTGGAAAATCTTTTGAAGGATAAACTGGTCAAAGCTGAAAAAGACCTGGAAAGGGATTCGGATATCTGGTGGCAATGGGTACGGGATAAGGGACTTAACCCATACACCTCTCCCGCCCAGTTCAAAGAGTTGCAGGCGCAGGTGCGGGAAATCAGGGATTGGGTCGGCCAGAGAAAAAACCTCGACCAGCGTATTGAGCGGATGAATCATAAGGAAAGCGAGGCGGAGAATCTGGTCGCCGTGATTGCCGAATGTTCCGGCGATGTGTTCCTGACGCAGGATCTGCTGGTCGATATCGAAATGCTGGGTAAACACTTCGATGAAAACCGGGAAAATTTCGCCAAGGCCCGCGACCTGGACGCTCAGATCGATGAGCAGACCGGACGGGTGGAAGCGATCGCCGCCCAGCTTAAAAGTCAGAAACAATCGCTGGATCATCTGCTTCAGTCCGCCGGAGTGGCTAGCGAGGAAAGTTTTCTCCGCCAGTGGAACCGGGCCCAGGAAAAACAATCGCTGGATCAATCCATTCGGGAAGTTCAAATTAGAATTCAAACGCGTGTGGGGTTGGGGGAGGTGTACCAGACGTTCCTGGAATCCATGCGGGAAACCGGCCCGGAAAAGTTGGAAAAGGAGTTGTCCGAGACGGACTCCCGGTTGACCAAAACCCATGAAGAACAAAACCGGGTGAATCAGGAAATCGGACAGGTTCGGGCGGAAGCCGCGCAACTTGCTTCCCGGGAGGATTTGGTCCGTCTGCAGAACCAACTGGAAGCCAAAAAAGAACAGTTGATGAACGGCGCCCGGGAGTGGGCGACCCTGGCCCTGGCGCTGAACATGCTGGACCAGGCCAAGGCCCAATATGAAAAAAACCGGCAACCCCATGTGTTCCAGGCGGCGGGCAGAATGTTTTCCAAAATCACCGAGGGTATTTATCAGGGAGTGGAAAAACCTCTGGAGAGCGAAGATTTCCGGATTGTTCAAAGGGACGGAGGGTATATGAACCCGGTCCAGCTCAGCCGGGGGACCCGGGAGCAGTTGTACCTGGCCATGCGCTTTGGTTTAATCGAGGATTATGAGACGCGGGCCGAACCGCTACCCATCGTGATGGACGATGTGTTGGTCAATTTTGACGACACTCGGCGGGAGCATGTTTTAGACATTTTGAGGGAGTTTTCGCGGGACCGACAGGTCCTCATTCTCTCCTGCCACCGGCATCTGCTGGACATTTACTTAAAATATGGGGCAACACAGGTGGACCTGCAGAGGGAATAAGATTACCTAAATAGAGTTGACAATAAATAAATATTCTGTTTATTATTCATCATCAGGCCTTTTAGTGATCCCTATTCTGAGCAGACCCATGGCAAAACCTGAATTGAGCCCCGCCGACACCACCGCGCAGGAAATTAAAAAGTTGATTCTGGACAAGGCGGTGGAGCGTTTTGTCCGCTACGGATTTGGTAAAACCACCATGGTGGAAATCGCCAAGGACTGCGGTATGTCCGCCGGCAACCTGTACCGGTATTTCGAGAGCAAATTCGATATCGGGGTGGGCGTGGCTTTTCTTTACATTTCCCGGGCCGAGGAGATTCTGCGGGAAGTGGTGCAGCGTCCCGGCCTCAGCCCCACCCAGCGGTTGGAGGCTTTTATTCTGGAAAAGTTGCGGTTCATGCACACCAATATCATTGAGCAACCCAATGTGCAGGATCTGGTCGACTACATTCTGGAGGAACGCTGGGACCTGGTA
>CBDVDB010000266.1:0-3359 GCA_965372625.1 uncultured Nitrospinaceae bacterium | reverse complement strand
TTTTTGATCTTGGAGTGCAGGGTGGTCGGCTTCATTCCCAGAGTTTCCGCCGCGCCATCGGGACCGGTGATTTTCCAGCCGCATTGATCAAGGGCGTTCAACAGATTCTCCCGGTCCCGTTGTTTCATATCCTCTTCCGTCAGGACGGGTTTTGCATTGTCGGATGCCCGCTGTCTCTCCTCTTTACCGCGTCTGCCATTGCCCTTTATTCCCTGGGTCAGGTGAAACGCAAGTTTGCCGGAGCGCGACGTGATGACGGCGCGCTCGATTACGTTTTGCAATTCCCGGATATTGCCCGGCCAGTCGTAGCCCTGCAACTCCAGCATGTTGGCTTTGGTGAATCGGGGAAGCGGGAGGTTTAACTTGCTGGCCGCCTGACTCAAAAAACGGTTCGCCAGGCTGGGGATGTCCTCCGTCCGCTGGCGCAGGGGCGGCACCTCTATCGGGAAGACGTTCAGCCGGTAAAACAGGTCTTCACGGAAACGTTTCGCCAGCACCTCTTCTTTCAAGTTGCGGTTGGTGGCGGCAATGATGCGCACATCCGTTTTAAGAGTTTTTTCATCGCCGATGCGTTCATAAGTGCCTTCCTGCAATACGCGGAGCAGTTTGCTTTGAAGATCCAACGGCACTTCCCCGATTTCGTCCAGGAACAACGTCCCACCATTCGCCAGTTGAAAACGGCCCGCCCGATCCTTGATCGCTCCGGTGAACGCGCCTTTGACATGCCCGAAGAACTCGCTCTCATAAAGTTCCTTGGGAATGGAAGCGCAGTTGACTTTGATCATGGTGCGTCTTCCGCGCGCGCTGCGATTATGAATTTCCCGAGCGACCAATTCCTTGCCGGTGCCGGACTCGCCGGTAATCAGCACACTGGCGTCGGTCGGGCCCACCATATCGATTTGCCGCAAGATGCCTTCCAATGCCGGACTGCTGCCGACAATTTCACCATAGGCCTGGACTTCCAACACCTCTTCATTGAGGTAGGCATTTTCCAATTCCAGTTGACGGCGCAGGCACTGGATTTCCTCTTCCGCCTGTTTGCGCTCGCTGATGTCCCGGAACACCACCACCGCCCCCCGCAATTTCAGATTTTCCCAAATGGGAGTGCTGACATACTCCACCGGGAAGGAGGTGCCATCTTTCCGCCAGAATACCTCATCAGAAACCGTATGGACTTTGCCGTCTTTGACCGCCGCGTAAATAGGACACTCTGTATCGATATAGGCCGTTCCGTCGGGTTTCGTATGGTGAACCAGTTTATGCTGACAGTGTCCGATCATCTCCCTGGCGGTGTAGCCGGTCATGCGTTCCGCGGCGGGATTCACAAAGGTAGCCTTGCCCTCTGTATCGAGACCGTAAATTCCCTCGCCCGCCGACTCCAGAATCACTTTGTTGAGATTTCGGACCCCTTTTAATGCCTGATCCTTAGGTTGCGCCCGCGTTTGGTTTTTAGAATCGGTTGTCATTCCCTCAATATATCCCAAATTTCGTAAATTCACCACTAAATTTCGCTAATAGCGAAATTTCGCCATAAATTCCAACCGCTCTCTAGCTAATTAACTTATTAAAAAATAACGAGTTACGTCATATCTCCGTTTTGGCACGGCACCTGCTTTATACCAGTCAATGCTTCAATCGAAACAGGAAACGGTTTAGCTCACCTTCCCTCAGGTGCAACTTTTAAAAACTTGAATAAATTAAGGAGAAAACTCATGGCACTTCCCAATCCCGGTATGCAGGTCGAAACCCACAACACGGCGCTGGTCGTCACCGACCCGCAAAACGATTTTTTGAGCCCCGAAGGCGTCACCTGGGGCGTGGTCGGCGAGAGCGTTACGAAAAACAACACAGTCGCCAACATTGAAATGTTATTCCAAGCCGCGCGGGAAAACGGCATCCCCGTTTTCATCTCCCCTCATTACTACTACCCGACCGACCACGAATGGAAATTCGAGGGCGCGCTCGAGAAGCTGATGCACGACATCAATATGTTCGACCGCAAGGGTCCTTTGAATCTTGAAAATTTTCAGGGTTCGGGTCCTGACTGGCTGGAGCAGTACAAGCCTTATATCGAGGACGAAAATACGGTGGTAGTGAGTCCCCATAAAGTCTACGGACCGGAAACCAACGACCTGGTCCTGCAGTTGAGAAAACGCGGGATCGACAAGGTGGTTCTCGCCGGGATGTCGGCCAACCTCTGTGTCGAAAGCCACATGCGGGAATTGCTGGAGCAGGGCTTTGAGGTTGCCGTGGTGAAAGACGCCACCGCCGGCGCCATCGTTCCGGAAGGCAACGGCTATGACGCGGCCCTGACCAATTTTCGTTTTCTGGCGAATACCGTTTGGTCCACGGAGGAAGCCGTGGGGGCCATTTCAAAACAGGAAACTGTAACCACGGCTTCTCAATAATCACAAAACCATAATCAACTTTGGGTGAATTCAGTTTCACCTTACTTAACTAACCAGAAAGGAACCGAAAAAATGAAAACTGCAATCATCATTCTATCCGACCCCAAAGGAGGATCTGAAGAAGCTTTGGGACGAGTCTTTAACGGTCTGGCCACTGCTTACGATTTTAAAAACGCCGGCAAGGAAGTCTCCATTCTCTTTCAAGGCGCCGGCTCAAGATGGCCGGAAGCTCTCCAGAAAGAAGATCATCCCGCGCATGAACTGTTTGAAGCGGTATCCGACAAAATCCAGGGCATCTCTTGCGCGTGTGCCGATGTGTTCGGCGCCGATACCACAGGATACGATTTGATCAAGGACAATTCCGTTCCCAAAACCACCGGTTTGCCGAGCCTGAGCAAACTCCAGGAACAGGGTTTTAATGTCCTTACGTTTTAAGAGTTGATGAGCCCCCTGCTTTGCGCAGGGGGTTTTCAAAATTGATTTCAAATCAGAAAGAATGTTTACGGAGAAATGAAATGAATCAAGCAAGCACAGTTGCAAAAAATGAAATAGTTCATCTGGACGATGCCGAGTTTGAAGAATCGGTGATCCAGTCCAAAAAACCGGTGCTGGTCGACTTCTGGGCGGACTGGTGTCAGCCCTGCCACATGGTGGCTCCGACGGTGAAAGCCCTGGCCGAGGAATACGGTGACCGCATCCTGGTGGCCAAATTGGATGTCGACGCCAATCCAGCGACCACGGCTAAATACGGCATCCGCGGTATTCCCGCCCTTTTGCTTTTCAAAGACGGGCAACCGGTGGAACGGATCGTGGGCGTGAGACCCAAAGAGGAAATCGCCCGCATCATCGAAAACCATCTTTAACTGAAAATTATTTATGAAGAAAGGAATTACACCATGAATGCGTTTATCAAATTCAACAAAGGTCTCATGAACCAGTCCCTGCCGGTAA
>CBDVDB010000265.1:0-3368 GCA_965372625.1 uncultured Nitrospinaceae bacterium | reverse complement strand
GGAAGTGATCCGATCCGGCCGCCTCGGAAACATAGTGCGCGCCCAATTGACCGCCGGACAATGGCTGCCCGATTGGCGGCCCCGGCAGGATTGTCGCGAAAGCTACAGCGCCAAAACCGAAATGGGCGGCGGCGTGGTCATGGATTTGATTCACGAAATCGATATGGCCCGCTGGCTGTTCGGCGAATTCGACCGGGTCCACGCACTGACGGGAAAATTCAGCTCTTTGGACATCGCTTCCGAGGACACCGCGTGTATACTGCTGGGGAAATCCGGCGGGTCTCCCGTGGTTACGCTGTCGCTGGATTACGTTTCCCGCCGACCCGTCCGGCGTTACGAAATCGTGGGAGATGAGGGAACCCTGATCTGGGATCTGCAAAAACAGAGTTTGGAAATTCTGGGCGCGGAGCAGTCCGAGAATATCGATTGCGGGGAATCCGGCTTTGATGTGGCGGCCACCTACCGGACCGCTATGAAGGAATTTCTAAGCGCGGTTCAAAAACCCCGTCCGCTGTGCCCCGATATAGAGGACGGATTGAAAAGTGTGGAGCTGGCGCTCAACGCCAGGGAAGAAGGACAACGATGAGCACACTCGCCACCATTTGTGCCCGCGGCGGTTCGCAAGGCGTACCCCGGAAAAACATCCTTCCCCTGTTGGGAAAACCGTTGATACAATACACCATCGAACAGGCGCAAGCCTGCCCGTTGATCGACCATGTGTTCGTTTCCACGGACGATGAGGAAATCGCCGAGGTGGCACGCCGGGCCGGCGCCCAGATTCCGTTCCTGCGGCCGGCGGAATTGGCCACGTCCACTGCCCCGAAAATTCCGGTCATCCGGCATCTGGTGGACTGGGTGGTGGATTCTGGTATAAAGGTGGATAAAATTGTTGATCTGGATCCCACGTCCCCCTTGCGGGAACAGGAAGACATCCGCGCCTGCATCGAAATGCTGGATGCTAAAACCGATGTCGTTATCACGGGATACCTGGCGATCAAGAATCCGTATTTCAACATGGTGGAACAAAAAGATGACGGCTATTACTCGCTGGTCCAGCAGGTGCCGGGCGGCGTTGACCAGCGGCAGCGCGCGCCGAAAGTTTACGCCATGAACGCTTCCATCTACGTCTGGCATGCCCGCACGCTAAGCAAGGGGTTGTGGGACGGCAACGCCAGGCTTCACATCATGCCGCGCGAACGGTCCATTGATATTGACGAGCCGATCGATTTCAAACTGGTCGAACTTTTGATGAAGGAAAAACGTGAGTCTTCCCAAACATGACGACTTAAAAGATAAAGTAGTCCTGTTGACCGGCGGCGGCGGAATTCTGGGAGTCCGTTTTGCGGACGCGTTGGCCGCCAATGGCGCCCGGGTCGCACTGGTCGATTGCGATTCCGCCAAAGCGGATGCGGCGGCGCAACAGATCAACCGGGAGCACTCCGATTCTGTGCAGGCTTTTTGCGCGGACATCACGCAACCCGAACAGTTGCAGAAATTGAAATCCACCGTGGAATCAAAGTTGGGTCCCGTCGACGTGCTCATCAATAACGCCGCGGTCAAAAGCCCAAATTTTTTCGAGCCGTTCGAAACGTTTCCGCTGGACGACTGGAATACCGTTATGGCGGTGAATACCACCGGCGTCATGCTGGGTTGTCAGGTGTTCGGCGCGGCCATGGCGGAGCGCGGCAGTGGCAGCATCATCAACACACTGTCCATCTACGGCATCGTCGCCCCCGACCAGAGAATTTATGAAGGCTCCGAATACGAGGGCCGGGCCATCAACACCCCTGCCGTTTACAGCGCCAGCAAGGCGGCGGTCTGGGGGCTCACCAAATACCTGGCGGCGTATTGGGGAGATAAAGGGGTGCGCGTTAACGCCATCACCCCCGGTGGGGTGTTCAGCGGGCAAAACAAGACGTTCGTAAAAAAATACAGCGACCGGGTGCCGCTGGGCCGCATGGGGGAACCCGATGAATTGTGCGGCGCGGTATTGTTCCTGGCGTCCGACGCCTCGTCCTATGTTACCGGACAAAATATCGTGGTCGACGGAGGATTGAGTGCATGGTAGAAAAATCCCAATGCTTCGTCATCGCCGAAGCTGGGGTCAACCCTGACGGATCGGAAGAGACGGCTCTCAAGCTGATCGATGCAGCCGTGCGCGCCGGCGCCGATGCCGTCAAATTTCAAACCTTCCGGGCCGAATCGCTGGTCGCCCCCGGCGCCGAAAAAGCCGAGTACCAGAAAACAAATACCGGTGAGGGCGATCAGTTTTCCATGCTCCAAAAACTGGAGCTTTCCAGGGAGGCCCATCATCGACTTAAAAAGCATTGCGATGCCTCGGGCATCGAATTCATGTCTACTCCATTCGATGCGGCGTCGGCGGACTTTCTGGTGGAGCTGGGAATCAAACGCATCAAAATTCCATCGGGCGAGTTGACGAACCACCCCTTCATCGCCCACCTTGCGGCCAAGGGTCTGCCTGTTATAATGTCCACCGGCATGGCTACTTTGGACGAAGTTCTGGAAGCGATGCAGATCATACGCGACACCCGGCTACAAAAAAATTTACTGGAACCGCTCGAAGATTGCCTGACCCTGCTCCACTGCACCTCCAACTACCCGACCCGGCTTGAGGATATCAACCTGAACGCCATGCTGACTCTGGAAAAAGAAACCGGATTGCCCGTGGGATACTCCGATCACAGCGAGGGAATTTTGGTTTCGCCCATAGCAGTAGCCCTGGGCGCAACCGTGATTGAAAAACATTTCACTTTGGACCGCACACTGCCTGGGCCGGATCACGCCGCCTCTCTGGAACCGGACGACCTGCAGCAGATGATTGCTGATATTCGATCCGTGGAAAAGGTGATGGGATCGCCACTCAAAGCACCGGTCCCTTCCGAAATACCGATTCGGGATGCGACGCGCCGGAGCGTCACCCTGGCGCGAAACATTTCGAAAAATGACAGCCTCTCGGTACAGGATCTGGTCTTATTAAGACCGGGCACCGGCATCCCTCCCAAAGATATAAGCCGGGTGGCGGGCCGCAAAGTAAAAACCGACCTGCCCCAGGGCCACACTCTGCAATGGTCCGATCTTGAATCATGAGAAAAATAATTTACGTCTCCGGCACCCGCGCCGATTTCGGATTGATGCAATCCACTCTGCAGAAGGCGTCGGACGATTCGGAATTGGAACTATCTATTTGTGTCACGGGCATGCATTTGTCCCCCCGTTTCGGTGAAACCGTACATGAAATTGAAAAAAGCGGTCTCAGGATTTGCGGCCGGATACCGGTGAATATCGAAGAAACCTCCGGCGCTTCCATGGCGCGGGCGATCGGCGCCGAGTTGTCCGGCATGGTGGAT
>CBDVDB010000264.1:0-3382 GCA_965372625.1 uncultured Nitrospinaceae bacterium | reverse complement strand
TTCTGTTCGCGCAGGTGGATTTTGCCAACCGGGCGGGGAGTTGGGTGGTGATCGAAGTCGAAAACAAGGAAGTCGAACGCCTGCCGTTGTCGGAAAACCGGATCGTGCATGTCACCGGTCCCATCGGCGAAACCGAAGTGGAGATCAAAGACGGCAAAGCCCGCGTGCTGAAATCCCCGTGCAGTAAAAAATTGTGCATCAAATCCGGATACATCCAGTACGCCGACCGGTTCGCGGCCTGCCTGCCCAACCGGGTGGTGGTGCGTGTGCTCGGCGCCCCGCATCGCGGCATCGACGCCGTACTCAGTTAACCTCCAACCCTTCAGATGACGTGGCCGATTCTTTTTCGCAATCATCGAAAATCCGCTGTTGGCTTTTTGCCTTTCTTCTGTCGGCCATTCTTTCTTCCGGTGGGTTGCATGCGGCGGAAGCGGCGCCCTGGAGCCGTCCCACCCACCACGATCTGGAGGTCACTCTGGATCCGGCCCGCCACTCGGCAAAAATCGAAGACCTCGTCACTCTGTATCCGGGAGGCCGTAAGGAATCGACGATAATTTTTTTCCTGCACGCGAACTACAAAACAGTAGAAACGGAAATCGCGCACAGGGGGAACTGGCATGTAAAGATCGCTCCCGCTGAATACGGCAACAAGCCTCTGCAAACAATTACCGTCTCGAAACCTGTGGACCAGCCGTGGCCGGATTTTATGCAAATCAAGTTTCGTTATCGCGGAAAGTACAGCGACGCCTTGCGGGAATCGGACCCATCGGCGCCCGGCGCATCCGGAGAGGAAGAGGATCACGGCATCTTCCTGTCCGGCGCGAGCTATTTCTATCCGGCGGTGGCAGACCCCACTTCTCTGATCACCTTCTCCCTGTCCGCCACCCTGCCCTACGAATGGAAAGTGGTCAGCCAGGGCAAACGCGTGAGAGAAACCACGGTGAACGGACCGCGCCATACCTTCTGGCAATGCGACGACCCGATGGAAGAAATTTTCCTGATCGCCGATCATTTTGAGGAATACAGCGATCGGTACGAGGACGTCAAACTTTATGTATTCCTGCGAAAAAAAGAAAAACCATTGGCGCGGAAATATCTGGAGGCGGCGAAATCCTATATCGCGTTTTACGAAAAACTGATCGGCTCCTACCCGTTCGTGAAATTCGCGGTGGTGGAGAATGCTCTGCAGACCGGATACGGTATGCCGTCGTTCACCTTGCTGGGTTCACGCGTCATCCGCTTCCCGTTCATCCTGCATACGTCGTACCCGCATGAAATCCTGCACAACTGGTGGGGCAACAGCGTGTATATCGACCGCCAGGGCGGCAACTGGTCGGAGGGGCTCACCGTCTATCTTTCCGATCATTTATTTCCGGACCTGAACGGCAAAGGCGACCGTTACCGCTTTCAGGAATTGATGAAATATGCCAGCTACGTCAACGCCAAAAACGATTTTCCGCTGACGCAATTCCAGGAACGCACCAGCATGGCCTCGCAGGCCATCGGTTACAGCAAACTGGTGATGGTACTCAACATGCTCCGGCTGGAGTTGGGGGACAAGGTGTTTTTAAAAGCCCTGCGCGAATTTTTCATCACGCAAAAATTCCGCCACGCCGGGTTCGACGTACTGCGCGGCCATTTCGAAGCCGCCTCCGGCAAAAAACTGGAAGTGTTTTTCCGGCAATGGGTGCGCGCCAAGGGGGCGCCGGAACTGGAATTGGCTGACGCCTCTTACGAAAACTTTCAGGACGAATACCGGCTCACTTTAAATATTGTGCAAAAGCAAAAGCGGCCATTGTTCAACATGACCCTGCCGGTGGCTATGTGGGTGGAGGGATCGGATGCACCAGTTATTAAAAATTTAAAACTGAAATCCAAATCCCGCCAGGAGTTGCGCCTGTTCGTCAAAGGCAAGCCGCGCGCGGTCATGCTCGATCCTTATTACGACGTCTTCCGCAAACTCGACCGCCGCGAAACGCCGCCCAGCATCGGCCAAAGTTACGGCGCTCCAACGGCGGTGGCGGTGTTTTCCAAACGGGAAACAAGCCCGTTAAAAAAAGCCTACACTCAATTCACGGAAAATCTGGGGAAACCCGCGAAGCAATTCGACGACACCACCTACCTGCCCGCTCCCAACGCGGCGCTGTGGCTGTTCGGCAAGGATAACCGCGTGGCGCAATCCTTACAGCCCGCGCTGAACCGATGGCAGGTCGACTTCAAAAAAGGCGGAGTGACGATAGAAGGCAAAACTTTTCCATGGAAGGATCACAGTTTCGTGTTCACTGTGCCGCATCCGCACGATCCGTCACGCTCCGCGACGTGGATTATTACCGATCGACCGGACAGCGTTCCCGGCCTGATCCGTAAACTGCCGCATTACGGCAAGTACGGGGTCCTCGTATTCGAAGGCAAAGCCCCCACCAATGTGCATAAAGACACCTGGCCCGCCGGGCGCGCCGGCCTCATGAAAGTTTTTAAAGAGGGAAAATATACACTCCCCAAACGCCCGCCACTGGTTGATTTCAAACCGAAGTAATCAAACTTTGGAATAGTGACCGGCGAAGCCGGAGGCGGAGATGCCGACCGGCAGGAAATCCCGGGCGATGGCGGCGATGCGGTCGCGGTACTCCAGGCTTATGGATGCGGCATCCACCGCGGCCATGGAACGGGGCAGGTCTGTTTTCAAGGTGCGGGTTCCCTCCACCGTGCCATCGCCCTCGATAAAATGATCGATGACCACGGCATCGACCCCCGCCCCGGCCAGTCGCTCGAAAAAGGCGGCGGGATCATTCATCGGATACAGGGGCGACAGGCACGCCACGGTAAAAATCCCGGCGCCGCTCAATTGGCGGAGTAAATCGATACGGCCTGCAATCGTCGCGGGCGGAGGCGGCAGGCCGGGCAAACGTTCGGTGTCCCCTTCAAGGGAAACATGCACACGCAATTTGCATTTTTTCGATAGATCAGCGATCAGGGGAAGGTCATCGAGCAGGGCGGTGGCATGGGTTTGCAAAATTAATTCATCCGGAGGATGCGTCAGCATCGCTGCCAGCAGGCGGCGGGTGATGCGGTATTGCTGTTCGACCGGCTGCCAGGGCTCGGTGGAACTGGAGAAGAAAACGGCGAACGGTTGCTCCCGGCGATGCGCCCAGCGCTGTTCCGCGTCGTGGGTTTTCAGATAAACTTCCGGGGCGTTCATTTTGACTTCGATAAAAGTTCCCCAGTCCCGCCCTTTCGTCAGCCAGGCATTGTGCCGGACATAACATCCGACTCCGCAGGCGGACCGCCCGAACCCGCAACCGATATAAGGATTCAGGGAGTGCGAGCAGACTTGTTTCAAGTAACCGCCGACGCGGGTGAGGATGGATTGGCATTGCACTTC
>CBDVDB010000263.1:0-3395 GCA_965372625.1 uncultured Nitrospinaceae bacterium | reverse complement strand
ACCCGACGTAAACGATACCGTCAGTTTGGGACGCAAGGATATATCCGCTTCACTGGTCCAGATGTCGACACCGTCCGTGGTGCCTCCGGTCCGCAAGACAAAACCATTATTGGGAATGGAGCCGTTCACCCAGCCCTGTACCAGGGCTACCCCGGACTGATTCAGAGTGATCACTCTCTCGCCTTTGGAGTTCGGGATCATCGAACCCAGTACGGTTGTTCCCAGGGCATTGGAGTTCGAGAAGGTATTCCAGTTCACTGTGGATTCGTCCCATGGGGTTTTGATTTCATATAAATTGTATTGCCCCGAGCTGGGATCGAACACGTTGAAGGTCAAGGACGCCGATTGGATTTGCGCATTCGCGGGAATCGAAGAGATATCCCACGCAATCACCGTCCGCACTTCGCCGCGAACACCCGTTACCGAATCTACATCCGATCCATCGGCGAACATATCCCAGCGCGAGCTACCCTTATAATTAGTCAAGGGCGAGGTCGCCCGGATAAAGGAATCCTGAGTTCCTGCATACGAAGAATCCGGAAACTCGCGGTTTCGGAAACTCATAGTGTTCAGTGTGGTCACCTGTTGCACCGTTATACTCTGGATAGAGGAGGAAGCATTTCCCGCTTCGTCAGTTGCCGTCCATGTAATGAGGGTAATCCCCAAGGGGAATCCTGCGGGCGCATTATTTTGGATTGTGATGTTCTCGGGATAACTTAAATTATCGGTTGCGGTTGCCTGACCGATGTCAACTGGCGTTAAAGTTCCTGTAGATTGAACGGTCACATTGGCAGGAGCGGTGAGGGTAGGGGGAGTCGTGTCACCCGGTTCGTCCGGTTCACCCGGTCCGCCTTCCGACGTAGACGTAAACGATACCGTCAGTTTGGGACGCAAGGGTATATCCGCTTCACTGGTCCAGATGTCGACACCGTTCTTGGTGCCTCCGGTCCGTAAGATAAAACCATTATTGGGAATAGAACCGTTCACCCAGCCCTGGACCAGGGCTACCCCGGACTGATTCAGGGTGATCACCGTTTCTCCCAACCGTTTCGGGATCATCGAACCCAGTACGGTTGTTCCCAGGGCATTGGAGCCCGAGAGGGTATTCCAGTTCACTGTGGATTCATCCCAGGGGGTTTTGATTTCATATAAATTGTATTGCCCCGAGCTGGGATCGAACACGTTGAAGGTCAAGGACGCCGATTGGATTTGCGCATTCGCGGGAATCGAAGAGATATCCCACGCAATCACCGTCCGCACTTCGCCGTGAGCACCCGTTGCCGAATCTCTATCCGATCCATCGGCGAACATATCCCAACGCGCGCCACCCTTATAATTAGTCAAAGGCGAGGTCGCCCGGATATAGGAATCCTGAGTTCCTGCATACGAGGAATCCGGAAACTGGCGGTTACGGAAATCCATAGTCTCTACAGAGGCATTGTTATCATTACTCGGCTCTTCGTTGGTTTCCTGAATGGGGTTGACTATATGGACCACAGAATCCGAGGCTCCCTGACTATCGGATACCGTCAAGCTGACGGTGTAGGAACCTGCGGCGGAATAGGTGTGACTGGGGTTGGCCGAGGTTGCAACGCCCCCGTCACCGAAATTCCACGACCAGCTGGTGATGGTGCCGTCGTTATCGGTGGAGGCATCATTGAAATTGACCGTCAAGCCCGAAGTGCTGGCAGTGAATTCAGCGGTCGGAGGTTGGTTTGGATTATTAACTGTTAATGTTACACTTTGAGTCACAGAATCCGAGGCTCCCTGACTATCGGATACCGCCAAACTGACGGTGTAGGTACCTGCGACGGAATAGGTGTGACTGGGATTGGCTGAGGTTGCAAGGCCGCCGTCACCAAATTCCCAAAACCAACCGGTTACGGTTCCACCGTTACTGAAGGAGGTATCGGTGAAATTGGCCGTCAAGCTTGAAGTGCTGGACGTAAATCCCGCGCTGACCCCCTCTTCCCACGGAAATACATTCACAATAGGGTCGCGCAGCGTAAAATCCGCCGAGGAAACTTCGATCGTGGTAAAAGTGCTCCGGTCCCAAACGAGATTGCTGGGGTTACAAAGATCATAGTAGTGGGAATCCTCAATGACAAGCCCGGATGAACTGGGGCTTCCGGCCCATACCAGGGAATTCGACAGCGGCGCCCCGACCCCGTATACATCCCCGCAGAAATTACCGCGGGCGCGGGTGCGGCGAAAGGTGACGTTGTTGCCGGGGTAGGCGGAAAAACTGCCGTTACCTTGCCGAACTGTATCGATATCTTCCGCCAGCCCATTGCTGGAAAATTCAAACATCACGCCGACCCCGGAATTGGAGATGTTCCCGTCAACAAGCCCCCGCCGGACAATGCAATTGTCGCTTTTATAAACGGATATATTATCCTCAGGCCATGAAATGGAAGGGTCCATTTCGTTAATTACAGAAAAATCTTCCAATATGCAAAACGGGCTCTTGTCGAATTGGACCAACTGGCCGCGGGGAAAAGGACCCCTGAAATTATAGCCCTCAATAAAACTCACATGGGCGTTGGGACTATTCAGTATCCAGGCGCCGGACGAACCGCCATCCAGACGGACAGACTTAATGGTCAATCCATCCGAGGAAGTACAATTGATATTGTTTTGACTGGTCGAGGATAACGGCGAACCGGTACCAATATGGGTGATCGCTACATTTTCAATGGTTATCCCCGGGGCGTTGGAACAACTGATACCATGGGCGCCCTCATGAGCAATCTCGACATTCCGGATGATCACGTTGGAATAACCGCTAACGGTAATAGCCGGCTGATTGGTCGCCACAATGCGGACGTTCTCGATTATCTGGCCATCCCGAGTCGCGGTGATAGGAGGCGAATCCGTAAGCGTGAGTGCAGATACGGAAGAAATTGAAAATATACATAGAAAAAATGTTATGAAAAATGTCCGAATGACTTGCATAAATTTCCCTTTATCAATGAATTTCCCATTAATGCTCTTCCTGATAGCATCTTTTAGATCAACCAGTTACAGGCAATCCCAGCTAGAAAAGCAATAACGATACCAAACCTTGAAATCGAGAAAATTTATTATGGGGAAGGGGGGAATAACTCTGATTTTTCACACCATAAAAGAAGGTAATTTTTTTAAAGGTCAGATGTAATTATTTTTTTTGGGAGAAAGAAAAATAAAAAAGTAAGATATTTTATAAACGAGGCGAGAAAAATTAATACACGGAGGTCCGATGATTACATTGAACAATGTTCGGATGGCTCACATAAACTTACTTTTAATTGCGTGAGAAGAGGAGGGGGATTAATCCAGAACTTTGTAGATGATGTCGCTAGGGAAGCCTTTGCGCTCAAGGAGTCCGATGAGGCGGCGTTTTCTTTTTTCGGGAT
>CBDVDB010000262.1:0-3403 GCA_965372625.1 uncultured Nitrospinaceae bacterium | reverse complement strand
ATCAGGCCGTAAGCCAGAAATAACGATTCAATTGCCATGGGATGCTTCTCCTTGTTCGCCCGCCCTCTAGCGAGGGAGGCCATTTGCTGACGGTTCTCTGCAACCGATGATCCCCGGGCGCAATTCAGGGTTTTAAAATTTGCTCCGGCGCTTCGCCGGCCGGGCCTTGCCCGGCCGGCTTCAGTTCGCCTGCAAAAAATTTCTGTAATGTGATGTTGCCGGTATCGTTCATCAGGTCCCGGATATTGCCTTGCGCCAGCACTGCGCCATCGACGAGCACTATCGTCCCGGCGTTGAAGCGCAGGGCCTGTTCCACATCGTGCGTGACCAGCACGGTGGCGGTGTGCAAACGCGAGTGAATATTTTTGATGAGGTTGTCGATGGTCAGCGCGGCGGTCGGGTCGAGCGCCGAGGTCGGCTCGTCGAGCAGGAGCACGTCCGGTTGGTTGGCCAGCACCTGGGCGAACGCCACGCGCTGTTGTTCGCCGACGGACAGCTTCTCCACCTGCCGGTCGAGGAAGTCCGGCGCCAGCCCCACCTGCTGTAACAATTCCTGAATTTCCGTTGCGGATAGCGTCTCGTGACGCAGGGCGGGGCCGAGCGCGACGTTCATCCCCACCGTATCCGGGATCAGCGTCGGCACCTGAAACACCATGCCGATCCGCCGCCGCAACTCCAGAATATTCATGGACCCAATCTCGGTGCCATCGAGGAACACCTCGCCGGAGTCGATGGTGTCCAGCCGGTTGAGACAGCGCAGGAGTGATGTCTTGCCCGCGCCGGAGGGACCCAGCACGATCAGCATCTCTCCCCCCGCTACCTCGAAGGAGAGGTCTTTCAGGATTTCCCGGTCCTTGGTCAGCGATAAATTGGAAACACGCAACATGAAAAACCTCCACCCCTCACCTTAATCCTCTCCCCGTGAGGGGAGAGGAGAAAATTAGCTCCGGGCTTGGCCCGGCCGGCGATTCGACGCCCGGGCAAGGGTAGCATGAATCATTCATCCGTGTTTATCTGTGATCTAAATCCCCCCAGCCCCTCCTTCGACAAGCTCAGGACAGGCTTTCAAGAAGGGGGAGATTATAACCCCACCTGTATCCTCCCCTTGGTAAGGGGAGGAGAAAATCAGCTCCGGCGCTTCGCCGGCGGCCTCATATAAAATATTTGCCATAAATCGTTGAATTTGCTTATACTGGACCCATACTTGACCGATAAAGAATCGAGACCCCGCTTTCCGGGAGTGTGAGCAAAGTGATTCGCAAATTCTTAAAATTTCGGCCGGCGCTGATTAACGGCTTCGTCCTGTTGTGGGCGTTCCATTTCAGTTTCGGAATATCCCAGCATTACCATCCCGATTACGCCCACGCGCATGACGGCGAGGTGCAGGCGCATTCGCACGGCGGTCATTTCCATTCGCTGGAGCTGGAGCTGTTGGCGCGCTTCATCGACGCCGGCGGGCAACCTCTGCACCCGGGGGGAACCCACCATCATTCCGAAAGCCTGCCGGGCAGTGACCCGGAAACGATCCAATACAACTTCAACCATTCCGGCGTCACGAAAGTCAAGCTGGCGGTGGATTTCAACCTCAATGCCGCACCGGTGGCTTTTCATCCTACCCAACCGGACCGGCCGCAATCCCTGATCATTTCATCCGGCATACACCGGGTGCTTCTGGTCCTGCAATCACCTTCCGAACGATCCCCGCCCCTGCGCGTGTAATTTTTTCTCTTTAGCGCAATCCATTTTATAAATCTCTTTTAAACTTGGTTCGGAATCGCGGACAGCGTTCCGCCGTTTCGTTCGCCCAACAGCTATGAAATCTGTTTTAAAACCACTCGTCCTGACGGCGATGCTGACGACTCTGTCGTCGCCGGCCTTCGGGGCGGAGATCAAAGATCCATCAAAGAATGAGGCCGGTTCGCGCGGAGTCCTGACCCTTGAGAAGATCCCGGACCCTAAGGCTGTACTGACTCTGCAGGAGGCCATCGCGAAAGTTCTGCTCCATAATCCGGAGCTGCAAGCCTTCTCCCTGGAAGTGCGCGCACGCGAGGCGCGAGCCCTGCAGGCCGGGCTCCGTAAAAATCCCAATATTATTCTCGACCTGGAAGACGCGTTCGGCTCCGGCGGTTTTCAGGATATTCAGCAATCGCAAGCCACCATCCTCCTCAGCCAGGTGATCGAGCTCGGCGGCAAGCGCGCCAAGCGGGAAAAGGCGGCGCTGTCGCACAAGGATCTGGCGTTCTGGGATTACGAAACCACGCGCATGAACATTCTGACGCGGGTGGCCCAGACCTACACCGACGCCCTCACCGCCCAGGAAAAACTGAAAATGGCGCGTGAGCTGGTGGCGCTTTCCCAAAACTCGTACAACGCGGTCCAGGCGCGGGTCGACGCGGGCAAGGTGTCGCCCATCCATGAGGTCAAAGCGCAGGTCGCCCTGTCCACCACGCAGATTCAACTGCAACAGGCGGAAAACAATTTGCAGGCGGCGTACCGTCGGCTGGCTTCCCTTTGGGGGAGTTTGACGCCCCGGTTCGGCCGGGTCGCGGGCAGTCTTTTTCTGATCGCACCGGTGCCCGCGTATGACACGTTGACCGCAAGGATCACGCAGAATCCCGATCTCGCCCGCTGGGCCACGGAGATGGTACAGCGCGAAGCGGCGATCGATCTGGAAAAGGCCAACGCCGTTCCCAACATCAAGGTCGGCGCCGGAGGACGCTGGCTCGAGGAGACCCACGACAATGCCTTCGTCCTCGAGTTTTCGATCCCCCTGCAACTCTTCGACCGCAACCAGGGCGCCATCGCCGAAGCCCGGCACCGCCTCGCCAAAGCGAAAGCGCAACAACGGGCGGTCGAGCTGAAACTCCATACCGCGCTGGCCGGCGGATATGCCCGCCTGGCCAACGCGCACAGCCGCGTCACTTCACTCAAGAATAAAATTCTGCCGGGCGCGCGCACCGCGTTTGAAGCGGTCAATGAGGGATACCGGTTCGGCAAGTTCGGTTACCTGGAGGTACTGGACAGCCAGCGCACCTGGTTCAACGCCCGGTCGCAGTTCCTCGACGCCCTGGCGGAATATCACAAATCGGTCGCCGAGGTGGAACGCTTGACCGGGCAGGCGGTCATGCCATCACCCGAGTTGCCTGCCCACCCGACGGAAAGGGAGATAGAACGATGAACCGAAAATCGCTGACCCTCGTCATGATCCTCGCGGCGGGCCTGGTTCTGGCCATCATGATTATGAACATAGAACCGCCGGCGGTCCACGACAGTCATGGCCATGAAGAACCCGCGGGACATACCGAAGCGGAGGAAACGGCGGCAGAAGAACTTGCGGAAGACAAAGGCCCGCATGGCGGCCGGCGTTTTGCCGAAGGAAACTTCAATCTGGAGGTGACGATTT
>CBDVDB010000261.1:0-3404 GCA_965372625.1 uncultured Nitrospinaceae bacterium | reverse complement strand
CCCCGAAAATGCGGCCTTGGGTGGCCACTACACCGTTTTTAAAGGGAATCTTGTCATAGCACAAAGCGATGCGCCGCCCAACGGCCAAGCCTTAAACTCCAGAAATGGGCAGGCCCGCCGGTTTTTGATCCTCGAAATACAGGGTGGCAGGGCCGATATCGTGCCAACGGGGTGTTACAGGCCTGTGTGGAAATTATTATGTAGACATTTTCTGCGGGTGTGATATGTTGGGAATGAAAATAGGGTTGTTAGAAGTCATTGAGTAGCGGATCATTGTGACCCCTGTCTAGGGACAAGATTACAAGCGATTTTTTTTGACGGACCAGCCAACCTTAAGGTTGGTTTTTTTGTTCCCATCTGGCCTGCAGAAACCCTTCCCAAGACCCAACCCGTGTTTAAAACGGGAAAAGCACCGGCGGGTACGCCCCGCAGCATGCGGATCCCACGAATACAATTGGAGTAATTTTTTTATGCCTACAGGTAAAGTAAAGTGGTTTAACGAAAGCAAAGGTTATGGTTTTATTGAATCCGAAAACGGACAGGATCTGTTCGTGCATTTTTCGGAAATTCAGGGGGATGGCTTTAAAACCCTCCACGAAGGCCAGGACGTTGATTTCGAGGAAACCATGGGCAAGAAGGGCCCGCAGGCCTCTAATGTCGTACCTCGCTAAAACGATTTAACGATCGTACTCCGGCAGGGCTTGCGCCCTGCCGGAACCATTAATCCACTACTGCGGGTGCCGCAAGACACCAGAAGGGGGAGTGAAGCAATGCATGAAGTTCGTGTTTATGACAGTTCGGGTGCTTTGAAAAAGGTAATTTCCGAAAAAGCCCTTAAAGCCAGAGCCGATCACCAGATCCTGTTTCCGTCAGCCTACGGCAAAGGCGGAAAAAAAGCCAAACCCCAAATCATCCCTGCCAAAAAAAGCAAACAGGTAAAATCCGCCTGATTCAGATTTTCGAACAATCGGGAGGCCCCAGGGCCCTTCCCCGCCCATAACCAAAGAAAACCTTTTCCTCCAAGTTTTCCCTACCGTCCCTCCTCGCGAAATCCTTCCTTTATAATAGTGCCTGTAAAAACCACGGGCGGATGCTTATACTACTTATATCAGGGTAAGGTTCGCGCCCGGAAAATTAAAAAAATTCAAACTTGGTTTTTTCAGAGGAGGCATACGATGAATTTCCTGAAGACTTTTTTTCATACGGAAGATTCGACCACGCACCTCATTCTTCGTCTCATGTTAGGGCTCGTGATTTTCTTCCATGGCGCGCAAAAACTATTCGGCTGGTTTGGCGGCCATGGCTTCGACGGCACCATGGGCTTTTTTATGGAAAAAATGGGGCTCCCGGCGGTAATCGCGTTTCTGGTGATTATCGGCGAGTCGTTCGGCGCGCTGGGATTGATCACCGGTTTCCTGACCCGGCTGAGCGCCGCCGGCATCGCCTGTATCATGCTGGGCGCCGTAGCGATGGTCCATTGGAACAACGGTATTTTCATGAACTGGACGGGGGAAAAGGCCGGCGAAGGATTTGAATACCACTTGCTGGCTCTCGGCCTGGCGATTCCCTTGATTTTATACGGCGGCGGTAAGTTTTCCGTAGACCAGATCATCGAGAAAAAGTTCCTCAACACCGCCTGAACCCGAAAGCCAGCCGACCCTCCCCTTTTTATGAGGAGGGCCGGGTAAAACCACGGATCATGAACAACAGGCGGAACTCCCATCGCCGCAGAATTCCTTGCAGGCTTTCATCAAATCCTGAAAGGCTTGCTTCTTTGCCGGATCCTTCGGCACCACTTCGATGCGAATGCCCTTCTCCGTCTCCTCGATTTTGAATTCCAGTTTGTCTTTCATGAACTCGCTCCAGTTTGTGCCACAGCAATCAAACATGACGTTCTCCTTGAATTAAAGGTGAATATTCAATCCGGATTCAACTGACCGGCAACGCGCCGGCCGTTCCGGACGGGTTGTCATAAAACTCTTCGTTACCGTTCACGCCATCTTCCAGCACGTCCCGGTACAGGACATCCCAGTCGCCATCCTCGTTCACATCCACTGCGTAGAACAGCGGATACCGTGCGGCAATGTAATAAAACCCCTCCTCACCGTAATCGACACGGAACACCGGCAGACCCGGGTTGAAGCGGGTGACGGTTTCCATCGTCTCCCCGGAAATATATTTATCCAGCACGACGCGGACCGTGAAGAAATCCGGCCGGCCGTTGCCGTTAAGGTCGTAACCGACAGTCAGCAGGCCGCTCGGCTCGAGGTTCCAGCCGACTTGGGTCTTCATGGCCGGCTCGGTCTGCAACAGCTCGTTACCCGGCCAGGCGGGGGAGCCGATAGCCAGCATGGCGATCATGAGAATGATGGAGAAAACGATGCGTTTCATGACATCCTCCTTTATCTTAAAGTTCGATAACATTCGAACATTTGGGTTAAATTTTTTTCAGCTCAGGAAGCTGCGCACAGCCTCCACATATTCCTCATTTACCTGACACATGTAGGTTTGCCCTTGGCGCGTGCAGGTGATCAATCCGGCGTTCTGCAACTCCTTGAAATGATGGGAGATAGTTGATCGGGACAGATCCAGGCACCCGCATGCCATGGTGAAGGCCTTTTCGATGCCCTCACAGCAATTTTTCCCATCTTTCTTAGCCCGGCTGGCTTCCTGCTGGCATTGGCTATAAATCAGCCGGAACAGCTCGAGCCGGGGCTCATTGGATAACGCCTTGAAAACTTTAGCTAAACTCTTCAGTTTCATGATATTTCCGCCACTTCCATATTGAGTTCGATGGTTCTATTATTCTCTAACTATAATATAACACCGCCAGCCCCTCCTGTCAAGGCCGGGAAGCCCGGCAGCTATTTTTGCTGTGGCTCATCGCTCGACCCACAGTTACCTTCGCCATTGGGTGTTTTAAATTACCTGCGGCAGTTCGCCGACCCAACTGTTCCCCGGAGCGTGTCAAGGGGGGGCAGGTACTCCGCGCCGGTTGAATCCAAACCCGCTTTGGAGGATGATGCAGGCATGAAACTCGACGGCGTGCATCACATTGGCCTCAACGTGCGCGACCTCGACCGCGCCGAGGCGTTCTATACGGAAGCGCTGGGTTTTGAGGTCAGCGAACGCTACGCCGAAAACATCCGCCACATCATGCTCATCTCCCCCGGCGAGCCGCCGGAGGCCGCGAAGGTCCACCTGTTCGAAACCACAGACCTCGATATGACGAACGCCCTGGAAACGATGAGCGGGCAGGGTTACGCCCATATCGCATTCGGCACCACTCGCGAAAAATTTCCCAACATTGTAGAGGAATTAAAAAAAAGGAAAATTCATTTCAAAGGGCCGCTGGTGATGGGACAAGGCGAATCCATCCACTTCACCGATCCCGACGGCAACCC
>CBDVDB010000260.1:0-3417 GCA_965372625.1 uncultured Nitrospinaceae bacterium | reverse complement strand
TCCCGCGCTCACCCTTATTTCAGACGACGATCATAAAATGAAATCGGTCGTCGATGTTCTGGAGGGCAAACTGATCAAGCGGAAAGTTTCGCTCAAGGCCCTCAGTTACGGCAAGGTGGAACCGGCGGCCGGGAGTACCGTCCGCCAGGTTATTCAACTGCAACAGGGCATTCCCCAGGAAAAGGGCAAGGAAATCGTCAAGGCTATCAAAGGAATGAAGATCAAAGTCCAGGGGCAGGTGATGGACGATCAGGTGCGGGTTTCCGGTAAAAGCCGGGACGACCTGCAGGCGGTGATGGCCGAACTCAAGGAAAAGGATTTCGGGATCGCCATGTCATTCACCAATTACCGCTGATTCCGCGGCTTCGGCGGTTTCCGGCGCCTTTTCTTTTTGAAAAATTTTTATGAGGGGGAGAGATAAAAGAAATAGTGCTACACCCAACCCGCAGAGTCCCATAAAGAATTCTCCTATATAAAAAGTCACTCCCAGGCTGAACGCCAGAACTCCGAAGTAGACCCCCGGACCCAGCAGGGCCTGCGCCGGCACCTGCCGCATTCCAAAATCTTTGAACCCCCGGCGCGTCAGCCAGGCGTCGAGCCGCGTAAAGCTGAAAAGAATGACGAAGCCGATCAACAGCCAACCGCCGAAATTGGTGAGGGGTATATTAAAATATTGGCCCTTCTCCTGATAGGTATAGAGTTGCCCCAGAAACCAGCGGTCACCCAGATACGCAACGGGATCGATCACCAGATCCAGGGCCATCATCAAGATGGCTCCGGTCACGATGACCCGCCAGGAATGCTTGACGGCGTTCGTTGCAACCAGCCGGATATCCCAACCCCGTTTTTCCAGGGGACACCACAGGAGCAGGCTCAGGGTGTAGCTGGCATAGGCCAGAAAGCTGAAGGACAAGGGATCAAATAAGGGGATATTGGAGATCCATATTTCCCGGTCGCGGGTGGTTTCGATATAACTGTAAAAACCGAAAGGAAACCCGTTCCGCGTGGAGGAATACTCGGCCAGAAAAGCGACACCGAACCCCAATACCGTAAAAAGGAGCGACCGTTTGAAGCCCAGATGGAGGGTGGCGATGGTCAGATAACTGATGAGAAAAATAAACACATAGGGCCGCAGCCAAATCGATCCCAGTAGAGATTCCAGAAATTCCATAGGTCCTTTATTTATAAATGGTGGAAGTTACCATGCCGTGGTCCCGCATCCAGCGGACCGCATCCTCGAGGGCCTGTTCCACGGGATTTTGCGGCAGGCCCAGTTCGCGGATCGCTTTGGCCGCGTCGAAATACATCCGGTGCCTGGCCATTTTGACCCCGGCGAGGGGCACTGCCGGCGGCTGATGCGTAATCCAATCCGATACGGCTTCACACACCCAACCCGCGGCATAGGCCACCCAATAAGGCAATTGGATGCCCGGCGCCTTGACGCCCGTGATCGTTTCCAGGGCCAGCAGGATTTCATGCAGTGACAGGTTGCGGTTGCCCAGGATATAACGCTCCCCGATTTTCCCTTTTTGCTCGGCGAGGATATGGCCCCGGGCGCAGTCTCTCACGTCGATCAGGTTCAAACCGGTATCCAGATAAGCGGGCATTTTACCGTTTACAAAATCGAGAATGAGTTTTCCCGTCGGCGTTGGCTTGATGTCTCGTGGCCCGACCGGGGCGCTGGGGTTGACGATCACCACCGGCAATCCCTGACCGGCAAATTCCAGGGCCGCCTGCTCGGCCTGGTACTTGGATAATTTGTAATCGTTGCATAGAATCGCCGGGTCCAGCGGCGTTTGCTCATCAGCGGGCCGGCCGTCCGGCCACAGGCCCATGCAACCGACGGTACTAGTATAAACAATTTTTCCGACATTGCCATCCATCGCCGCCGCCAGGATGTTGCGCGTGCCCTGGACATTGATGTCGTAAATCATCTTTTTGTCCCGGCTCCACAGGCTGTAAAACGCCGCGGCGTGATACAACGTCTCGCATCCCTTTAAAGCGGCGTCGAGAGAGGCGCGGTCGCGCACATCCCCAGTCACCACCTCGACCTGCAGGCCGTCGATGTTGGACAGGTCCGCGTTTTTACGCACCAGGACGCGCACGTCCCGCCGGTCCGCGATCAATTCGCGCACCAGGGACGACCCTAAAAAGCCCGTCGTGCCGGTTACCAGTGTTTTCATAATTTGATAAATGTTTGAGCATAAACCCCCTCCTTACCAGGGAGGGGGGTTGGCGTAGCGCCGGTGGCAAACTCCAAAAACCTGGATCCTTCGCTGGCGCTCAGGATGACAAATCGAATGTATCTTGTCATTCTGAGGAGCCATCGGCGACGAAGAATCCGGGTTTTAGGCTCCCTCTTCGGAGGGAGCGGTAGGTTGTTCTCAATAAAAAAGCTTGATGTCCGCCTGCTCCCGCATTTTGGAAACCATCTTTTGATGCTCGCTCAGGGTTTTCTTTCTCAGCAAGGTGTTCAGGATATCCGTTTTTATCTCAGATAATGCGATGTGACCCGCCGGGATTTTTTTCGTCCATTTCAGGATATGGTATCCGTACGGGGAGCGGACGGGTTCGCTGATTTCATCCTGCTTCAGCCGCCGCAACGCATTGCCCATGATATCCGGAAATTCGCTCAACGCCACCGGACCCCAACTCCCGCCATTTTTGCCGGTGGCGCTGTCTTCGGAATGCTTTTTGGCCAGCTCGCCGAAATCCGCACCCTGCTTCAATTGCCGGTAGAGGTCCTGGGATTTTTCGGCGGCATCCTGATCCACCAGGGCGTTCAGCCGCGCGGCTTTTTTGCGCACGGCGTCGTCGGTGAAATTTTGGCTGTGCGGGTCCGGTTGCAGGGCGGCGGTGAAGATGTGGTGGGCCTCATATTGCTCCGGGGTCTGGAACTTGTCCAGGTTTTCCCGGTAATAGGCGGCCACTTCCGGATCGCCCACCTTGACATGGGGGGCCACTTCCTGCCGGATGATAGATTCCTCCACCAATTGCTTTTCGAATTTGGTTTTGAGCAGGTCCAGGGTCAGCCCCTGTAAATCCATGGCGGCGTGAAATAACTCCTCGGAAGGAAACTGCTGGCGGACTTCCTGAACCTTCAGCTCGATAACATGGGGATTGATACGGATGTTCTTCTTCCGGGCCTGCTGGTAAATCAATTCCTGATCCACCAGCCGGGACAATGCCTGGTGGGAATACTCCGCCATCTCCTGTTCCGTAAGCGTCTTGTTGTTTTGCCGGTTCATCAGGCTGAAGACCTTGATCTCACTGATCAGCAGTTGCGAATCCAGCACAACTCCGTTGACCGTCGCCACGGTTTCGGGAACCGGTTTGCCGTTGATGGCAAACGGTTCCGCTCCGGCGCTCCCCGGCGTAAAAAACGTTAGAATCAAGCCCAGGGCCACGCCGCCTGGA
>CBDVDB010000259.1:0-3452 GCA_965372625.1 uncultured Nitrospinaceae bacterium | reverse complement strand
ATCCTGTCAGATTTTAAGGGTCACCCTTCGACGATTGGTTTTATTTTTCATCCGTGCTGTTGCGCAGGTCGAGGAGTTTCATTTCGATGGAGTTGCGGCCGTTATAAGTGTTGCGGCGCAGTTCGTAGACCAGATCGATGGGTTCATCGGCGTCTATGGATTGAAAGGCGTGAGCCAGGTTGAAGCCGATGACGTTTCGAAATTGGCCGCCCTGGAGCGCCCGAAAACGGACGTGGTTGGCTTCCTTGCCGACGAAGCGCACATCCCGCGCCCTGACTTCGCGTGAGATAAAAACCGGAACCTTGTTCATCTGGCCGAACGGTTCCAGCATTTCAATTTCCTTGAACAACTCCTGAGTGATGTCCGGCATCGTCAGTGTGGCGTCCATCTTCAACTCGGGCATCAGAGCCTCTTCGGTAAGGAATTCGTCACCGACCCGGTTCATGGCTTTCCTGAAATCGTCCACGCGGCCCTCTTCGATATTGAGTCCGGCGGCATAGGCATGCCCGCCGAATTGAATGAGGTGATCCGCGCACTGGTTCAAGGCTTTCACCAGATTGAAGGCGGGAATGCTGCGAGCGGAACCTTTTCCCTTGCCTTTCTCGAGCGCGATGAGAATCGCGGGCCGGTAAAATTTTTCCGCCAGCTTGGAAGCCACGATACCGATCACCCCCTGGTGAAAATTTTCCGAAGCGAGAACGATGACATTTTCATTGTCCAGATCCACCTGCCGCTCCAGCAGGTACTCCGCTTCCTCAACACACCATTTCTGCGTTTCCTTGCGCTCCTCGTTCAACGCGTCCAGCGATTTCGCCATTTCCATGGCTTCGTTGAGATCGGACGAGACCAGAAGGTGCAGGCCGCGGTCTGGTTGACCCAGCCTGCCGGCGGCGTTCAGGCGCGGACCCATCCCGAAACCTACGGAGGAGGAATCAACTTTCCCGTCCACACCGACAACCGATTTCAGGGCGACCACTCCGGGTTTGACACTGTTGCGCAGGGCTTCCAATCCATGAGAAGTGAGCACATGGTTTTCATCCACCAGCGGCGCCATATCGGCAATGGTGCCTAAAGCAAACAGATCGAGATGTTGCTTGAGGTTCGGAAGCCGGTCCGCTTCCCACCCGGCGTCCAGCAACCCCCGGCGAATCCCGGCCGCCAGTTTGAACACGATGCCGACGCCGCTTAAAAATTTAAAGGGATAATTGCAGTCGGGCTGGTGGGGGTTCAATACCGCCAGCGCATCGGGCAGTCCTTCTTCCGCCAGTTGATGGTGATCCGTCACGATGACTTCCATGCCGATCTTGTTGGCATGCGCCACCTGCGATAACGCAGTGATTCCGGTATCCGCAGTGATTACCAGGGAACAGCCGCGCGCCTTTATGGTTTCCAGCGCCTTCTCGTTGAGGCCATAGCCTTCTTTCATCCGGTTGGGCAGATAAAAATCGAACGGAGCGTTCAACTCCCGGAAGAAATGCACCATCAACGCGGCGGAGGTCACTCCATCCACATCGTAATCGCCGTACACGGTGATGGTCTCGTTGTTCTGGATGGCCCGAACGATGCGCCGGACGGCGACATCCATCCCCCGCATCAAAAACGGATCGTGAACATTTTCCAGTTGTGCGTCCAGAAAGAAACGGGCCGCTTCGGGATCGGCCAAGTCGCGGTTGACCATCAGTTTGGCGATTAAAGGAGACAGTCCCAGCTGGTCACGTAATCCGTCGACGAGTCCGGTTTCCGGGTCGGTTAGAATCCATTTTTTATTCAGTGCCGATAGCATATCAATTCTAAAAAATTAAGGTTGGCGGTTCAGGTATTCCGCCACTCCTTTAAACGTTTTCCGGTGAATGGCACACGGGCCATACTGCTTGATCCGATCCCGGTGCAATCGGGTACCATACCCCTTGTGCCGTGAAAATTCATATTGAGGATACTGGGCATGGTACACGACCATCAACCGGTCCCGCGTCACCTTCGCCACTACCGACGCGGCGGCGATGGACAGGCTGGCGTCGTCCCCGCCGATGATGGTTTTCTGGCCGATCGCGCTTTCGATCCCGCGGTTGCCGTCGATTAACAGGAAATCTGCGGACACGGAGAGCTGATCCACCGCGCACTTCATCGCCAACAGAGCGGCCTGCAGGATATTGATCGCATCGATGGTATTTTCATCGACAATACCGATACCCATCCCCAAACAATTTTTCTGGATTTCCACGAACCATCGTTCGCGGAGGGCGGGGGACAATTTTTTGGAATCGCGTAATCCGGGCATGGAAAGTTCCGAGGGCAACACCACAGCGGCGGCCACTACGGGACCCGCCAGAGGTCCGCGCCCGGCTTCGTCCACCCCCGCCACGCATCGGTATCCGGATTGCTCCGCTTCCCTTTCGTGATCCCGCATCGCCTTCTCCTCACGGGCGATGATATGTTATTCCCTCTGGAGCCGCAACAGGAAAGTGCCCATTGAAAAGCCAGGCGGTGGAATCTATAATCAGCTCATGTGGCCAAAACGTTTTAGTCCCGTTTTTTTAATTCTTTTCCTCCTTCTTTCAGGTTGCGTCCCGCGCCCCGTGGGTGAGCGTGATTCAATAATTCGGGTTCCCTTGGAGCAGGAAGTGGCTTGGGGGGAAGAGGCTTATCGCGAAATTCTGAAGAAAGAAAAAATATCGCAGGACCGGCAGTTGATCGATATCGTGGAGCGGGTGGGGCGGCAATTGGCAGCGGTATCTTCCATGCCCAACCTGAAATGGGAGTTCAAGCTGATCGATTCCGACAAGAAAAACGCTTTCGCTTTGCCGGGAGGCAAGGTGGTGATCTATACCGGCATCCTCCCTGCTTGCGCCAACGAAGCCGGACTGGCGGTGGTGATGAGCCATGGAATCGCGCACGCCCTCGCCCGGCACGGCGCCCGGCGCATGCCGCCATCGTACATCGCCCCCATACCGGCGGCACCTTCCATCAGCTTGTCCGATCATGAAAGCGGAAAAACCATCATGGCGGCATTGGGAGCCGGCGACCCTGTCGGAATCACCCTGCCCTTCAGCCGGGGCCACGAAGCGGAGGCGGATGCAACAGGCATGAACCTGATGGCGAAGGCGGGATATGACCCGGGGGAAGCCGAACGTTTCTGGGACCGGTTTAATAAAATGAAACAGGGGGCGCGCCCGCCGGAAATTCTCGCCACCCACCCTATCGATGCCACGCGCATTCAGGAAATTCGACGGCTGCTGCCGAGAGCCAATCGGATTTACCAGGCCAACCCGCTGAAACACGGGTTGGGCGAATCTTTCCTTTATATTTTGAGCCGCCGGCAAATGAAACAGAATTCCAAAACCACGCCCCCGACTTCGGCTCCCAGTGCGAGAACCCCCGCTCCCCTGGCCGTACCCAAATAAAAGTAACAAAAAAACCGGTCTCGAAATCGAGATCGGCCAGCGTGACGCTGG
>CBDVDB010000258.1:0-3467 GCA_965372625.1 uncultured Nitrospinaceae bacterium | reverse complement strand
GGGTGATGGACCTGGTGGCAGTCGTTGCATTCAAACGGTTGATGGGCCTGGGAGGCACTGGCGGTTTGTGCTTGGGGAGACTTGTCCGCGTGGCACTCGATGCATTCTTTATTTCCGGGCACCAGCCGGCCGGTCCGGAAATTGTGACAGCTGGTGCAGGCCATATCCCTCATTTTAGGAACCATGTTTTTCGCGTGGGCATGGCAATTGACGCAGAATTTCTGTTCGGGATCGAATTTATGCAGTTCGACGGCATGGCAGGCGGTGCATTCGATATTTTCCTTGAACCAGTGCAGCGAATGGCCCTTGGAGCGCGAAACCTTGACGATCTCCTTTTTCCCCGCAAGGTGGCAGGACACGCACATCGTGCTGGGCACGATGATCTGATCGTGCGGCCGCTCCGATATCTTAGTGGGACGCTCCACAATGGTTTTAAAGAACATCATGTTTTTTTCGTACAGGGTGGCGTGGTGGCAGGTGTGGCAATTAACTCCTTTATGCACACTGGTTTCCCAGCTGTGGAATGCGTCCTTCATCAAGTGGCAGTTCAGGCAGAACTCAGGATCGTTTTCGGTATAGTCGTACAGGTGCAGCGAGCCGGCTCCCATCACTACAACCAGCAGGCCGGCCAGCAGGCCGATGATGATTTTGTATTTTTTGACGCCGCGGGAGTTGGAAACCATAGCTGGTCCAGAGTTTGAGCCGGTTTTCGGGGACAATTTTTTTACTATATACTCCCCGAACTCCCATAACCACCAAAAATGAATGGCTTTGGGAGAAGAGGAACCCGATTTAAGGAATAAAATGATCGTTCAGATGTTCTATATAATAGGAACCCTTTAGATGAAATTTTATTCTAGGAGAAATTCGTCATGCAAACCTATTTGATTATGGGGAAATATACGGAAAAAGGCATCGCGAACATCAAGCAGACCACCGAGCGGGCGGATAAATTCAAGGAAATCGCCGCTAAACTGGGTATTCAGGTTCAGCAGATTTACTGGCTCATCGGAGATTATGATGTGGTCAATATCGTTGAAGCGCCGGATGACCAAGCCATAGAAGCCCTGCTGGTAAGAGTCGGGGCGTGGGGGAATGTCCGCACCACCACCTTCCGGGCGTTTGATAAAAAGGAAATGGATGCTATCATTTCCAAGATGGAAGATACGTTCTGATCCGTGCCTGGCTACGGATAATTATCGAGAATGGCGCTCAACTTATGGTCCTAAAAACGTTCCGGGTATGGCTCGTTGCTTTGTGGATAGCAGGGGCTTTTTTTGCCCCGGTCGCTCTGTGGGGACAGGAGGCGGACTTCTCCCCCGCTCATTCCAAGGTTCATTTAAATCTGAAGGGTTTTTCCTCCAGCCAAAAGTGCGGGCAGTGCCACCAGGAATTGTACGATGATTGGAAGCGCAGTCTGCACGCCGATTCTTCCGGCAATGCGATCTTCAGGGCGGCGTACATGCAGGTTTATTTTGAACAGGGCGAGCGCGCCCGCGCCGCCTGTCTGAGTTGCCACGCCCCGGTCGCCTATTTCAATAACGATCCCAGACTCACCCAGCCGATCAGCAGGGAAGGCGTCAGTTGCGATTTTTGCCATTCGATCGCGGAGGTGCTTCCCGGAACGCCGGACGGTCCGCAATTCAGGTTTGAATTCGACGGCATCAAACAGGGCCCGCTGAAAAATGCAGAAAGTCCCGTCCATCAAACCCGGTTCAACGGTTTATTTCAACGGTCATTATTCTGCAAAGGGTGCCACGAACAGGTCAGTCCCAGCGGCATACCCATGATCGCGACATATTCTGAATGGCTGGAAAGCCCCTATCCGGATAAAGGAATCACCTGTCAAAAGTGCCACATGGAACAGATTCCGGGCAAAACGGTCGTCGCCTCCGTTCAGGAAACCACACGCAACCAGATCAGTAATCACGATATCGCCTCTGGCCATTCGTTGACCAAACGGCGGCAGGCGCTGGCAATCAAAATTGCCGCCATCGAAACTTACAAGAACCGGATCACCGTCAAGGTGGATTTGACCAACACCGGCGCGGGTCACAAGATGCCCACCGGATTGCCCGTCAAAAAAATCATTTTAGAAGTGAAAGTCCAGAACGCCGGCAGTAGCCGCCCGCAGATTCAACAACAGGTGTATCAAAAAGTGGTGGCCGACGCGCAGGGCAAAACAGTGACGAATCTGGCGGACCTGATGCTGGGAAAGGGGATGAAGGTAATGTCGGATAACCGGATCGCTCCTCTGGAAACCCGGCGCGAAGCGTTCACTTTCTTTGTCGATCAACCGGAAGAGCAGACCGTCTCCGCCACCGCGTATTACAGTTATACGCCGGAGATTCTGCAACCGGCGCCCATTTATATTAAATTGATCGAGGTGCAGCGCCGTGTCCGATGAAATTGAATCCGTGAAAGAGACGAGTCCCGCAGGCCCCGACCGCCGGCAGTTTTTGCTGTGGACGCTCGGCGGATTATTGTTCGGCGGCCTCGTCGTCGCGGGCAACGTGGTCCTGCGCTACCTCATGCCTCCGCCGCCGCGTTTGGAAAAGGCTGGAACGGTTTCCATTCCCGTTTCACAAATCCCACTCGGCTCCAGCCTCATGCTCAAGCATAAAGGATCACCGGTGCTGGCAGTTCATACCGAGGGGGGGCTATTCGCCTTTTCCGCCGTGTGCACGCATCTGGGATGCCTGGTGAAGTGGGTGCCGGCCGAAAAAATATTCTACTGTCCCTGTCATGCGGGAAAATTCGATGCGACGGGAAAAGTGATTGCCGGACCACCGCCGGAACCGTTACCGCCCGTCAAATTCGAAATCGTCGACGATAACATTATTTTTCTCTGAGTCCATTCATGTTCAGCTGGTTGAGCGACCTCATAGACCGATTCATCGACTGGGTCCATTACCGGACCGGTCTCAAGGATATCGTCAAGGAGCAGGTCACCGATTACCGGGTGCCGCCCAAGCTCAACAAATGGTATTCGCTGGGCGGGTTGAGCCTGTTCATCTTCGGAGTGCAGTTGGTGACGGGCGTGCTGTTGCTGGTCTATTACGTGCCGTCCACCGAGTCGGCGTTCTCCAGTATTCAGCGCATCATGCTGGACATTCCGTACGGCTGGCTGGTCCGCCTGGCGCACGCGGCCGGTTCGCATTTGATGATCATCATTATCCTGCTCCACATGGTGAGCGTCGTTTTCATGGGCTCGTACAAAAAACCGCGCGAGATGACCTGGCTGACCGGTTGCGCCCTGATCTTCCTGACGCTGGCCGTGTGTTTTACCGGCTACCTTCTGCCGTGGAGCCAGTTGTCCTACTGGGCGACGACGGTGGCGACCAATATTCCGGAACCGATTCCGGTGATCGGCCCGTATATTGTGAAACTGGTGCGCGGCGGTGACTACATCAATCCCGATACGCTCAACCGGTTTTTCGCTCTGCATGTCATCGTCATCCCCGCCG
>CBDVDB010000257.1:0-3471 GCA_965372625.1 uncultured Nitrospinaceae bacterium | reverse complement strand
CAGTTGAAAAACTACCTGATATTTCTTAAGGAATCGGGTCATACCCATGTTCCCTTAAACAGCGCGTTGAGTGAATTGCCCGTCATGGCACCTCCCACCGGGAATTTTCACGACAGCGCCGTTCAACCCTTGGAATCCGGAATGGGCCCAAATTCAATTTCCCAGAAGCCGGCAGATGATGGCGAACCCTCTATCCAACTCGTGGACGTGCGCGAGGAACTGGGCGATTGCCAGCGCTGTAAACTGTGTGAAACCCGTCAGAATATCGTGTTCGGCTCGGGCAATCCCAACGCGGATCTGGTTTTTGTGGGTGAAGGGCCGGGCGCGGATGAGGATGATCAGGGCCTGCCGTTTGTCGGGCGCGCCGGTAAAAAATTAACGGAGATCATCGAAAAGGGAATGCTGCTCAACCGGGAAAAGGACACCTACATTTGCAATATCGTCAAGTGCCGGCCTCCCGGCAACCGCGATCCCGAAAAGGATGAAGTCGCCGCCTGCCAACCGTTTCTCATCAAACAACTGAAAGCGATCCGTCCCAAAGTGATCGTGGCACTGGGCAGACCGGCCGCCAGCACTTTGCTGGGCCGTACGGTACCCATCACTAAAGAGCGCGGGACCTGGCACGAGTTCGAGGGCATGAAACTGATGCTCACTTATCACCCGGCATACCTCCTCCGCGCCTACACTAAGGAAAATCGGCAGGCGGTGTACGATGATATGCAGAAGGTTCTTGAGGTTCTGAACGCATGAAACAGGCCAGGGAAACCGTGGACCGGCTCAAAAGGAATATCGAATCCGCCATCGTGGGAAAACCGGAGGTCATCGAGCAGGCCATTATCGCCCTGATCGCCAAAGGCCACCTGCTCATCGAAGATGTTCCGGGCGTCGGCAAAAGCTCACTGGCCTATTGCCTGGCGCATTCGGTCAATCTCGATTTCCGGCGCATTCAGTTCACCAACGATATCCTGCCCTCGGATATTGTCGGAGTATCCATTTACAATCAGAAGGAAGGCACCTTCCATTTCAACCAGGGGCCCATCTTCGCCAATCTGGTGCTGGCGGATGAAATCAACCGCTCCTCGCCGCGAACGCAAAGCGCCCTGCTGGAAGCCATGAATGAAAAGCAGGTGACGGTGGACAATAAGACCTATCAATTGGAAGACCCCTTTATGGTGATCGCTACCCAGAACCCGATTGAGAGTCACGGTGCGCATCCCCTGCCGGAATCGCAACTCGACCGGTTCATGATGTACATATCCATGGGGTATCCCGCACCCGACGATGAGCGCAAACTTTTGGCCCAGACTTCGCCCAGTCAAAACATCCGGGACATTGCGGCGGTCCTGGATAAGAACGATGTTCTCGCGCTCCAGCGTAAAGCCGAAACGGTAACCATCGAACCGGTGCTGACCGATTACATCCTGAGCATAATCACCGCGACTCGCGAATCCTCGTATCTGGCATTGGGGGTCAGTCCGCGGGGCGGCATCATCCTGCAACAGGCGGCGCGGGCGCGCGCGCTGGTCTACGGCCGCGATTACTGCATTCCCGACGATATCAAACAACTGGCTGTTCCGGTGCTGTGCCACCGGATTATTCCGGAATCGCGCCACGGCACCCACAAGCGAACCGTGGCCGACACCGCCGCCATTGTTGAGGAAATTACCGAGCAAATGGAAATCCCCGTTTAGTTTTTAATCCATCAATCCTCACCGGACCGGGGCGCCTTGAAAAAGAGACTCGACTACAAACCGATTTTCACTCTTTCCTATTTCAACCGCAGTCTGCAAGTGACTCGCGAAGGGGGCGGATTTATTCTGCTGTTGTTCGGGGTGGGGTTGGGCGCCATCAACACCGGCAACAATCTGCTGTACCTGATACTCGCCATGTGTTGCAGTTTCATTGTCGTGTCGGGAGTATTATCGGAGCAAACGTTAAAAGATATCGCCGTCCAGGGTACCGGCCCCAAAGCCGTTTATCAAAATGATTTCTATGCGTTGAATCTTGAAATCATCAATTCCAAAAAGAGGATTCCTTCGTATTCCCTACACGTGGAATTTCCTCAGGATCCGATGGGACGCTACCGCATCGATCAAACCGCTTATTCGTATCAAATCCCTCCTCAATCTTCCGTAAAAAAGAATCTGATGTTTACCGGACTCCGGCGCGGGCCGGTTCAAATAAAAACTGTTTTATTGAAAACCAGCTTCCCCTTTGGGTTTTTCGTGAAAACTAAAATTCTCACGGTGAATTTGGAGATGTTGATTTTCCCGGCCATTAAAGATGTGGTCCTGCCCTCCCCCACGGAATATTCCGAGGAAGGCGAAGGCGTCATTGGCCTTGCCGGGGACGATTTATATTCGCTCCGGGAATATCAACCCGGCGACCCCATGGCCTCGGTGCATTGGAAATCCAGCGCCAAAACCGGAACCCTGAGAGTCAAGGAATTTTCAAAAGGCGGCATGCATAATTACACCCTGTTCCTCAACATCACCGATCCTCAAACGAATGTCATGGTGGAACCGGAAACTCTGGAAAACCGGGTGACAGAAACGGCCTCGCTGGCGTATCATCTGATTCGGCGGGGAGACGAGGTGAGCTTGAAAACTCCTGAAATGCAGACCCCCTCCGGCAACAGCGAGGCCCACCTGGAACATATACTGAAAACCCTCGCCCGGGTTGGATATTGAACCTGAAATTATCGGGAAGTTGTTATGCCAAAAAAGAGGCCTCTGGCAGGGGTGATTGGATCGGGGCAAGAGGGCCATCCGGAACTCAGCGAACCCTTAGGGCGTTGGCTGGCCGGGCAGGATTGCGATTTGATCAACGGCGGCGGCGGGGGTGTTATGGCGGCTGTGTCGCAAGCCTTTGCCGAGGCTCCCCACCGGATAGGGAATATTATTGGGGTGATTCCCGCCGCCGGTCCCTGCGATTCACCGGAAGCGCGGGCGGCGTATGCCCCGCTTGCCGGCTATCCCAACCCATGGATCGATATTCCCATCTACACTCATCTCCCCCTGTCCGGCTCTTCAGGCAAAGATATCGCCAGCCGCAATCACATTATTATTCTGACGGCTGATGTAATCGTCGCTTTTCCCGGCGGCGCGGGAACGCGGTCAGAAATTCAACTGGCATTGGAATACGGTAAACCTCTGCTGATTCTCAATCCCAATCATGAATGGGACGAGTTTAAAAATACAACGGCGCCCATGGCGGGAAATGCGGAGGAAGCTTTCCAATGGCTGAAGGAAAACATTCGCGAAGCGGATTAACGGTTCTCAGGAGGTGAATTTGCCCTGGGCGTTGATCCTGATGAGTTTGTCGCCTTCGGCATGTTGCCCGGTGGCCTGAAAACCGGTTTTGGTGCCGTCTATGATCTCAATCGTCATGCCTTCCAGCACCTGAAAACTGATGGGAGTTTTGATAATCATTTCAAGTTCGCAAGGGGTTACTTCCTTTTTGATTCCGGTG
>CBDVDB010000256.1:0-3489 GCA_965372625.1 uncultured Nitrospinaceae bacterium | reverse complement strand
TACTCCTGGGAATATGCTTCCTCCTGTTCAATCCCCTGACGCTCCAACCCCTGGGCATCGCGGTAGACCGCCTGTATTATGTGGTCGCCATTTCGTTTCCCCTGACGCTGGCCATCATGTTCAGCATTCGTGAAACCCGGCCCATGGATCTCCCGAATTTCAGCCGATTGCTCTCGTCCCTGATTCCCTTTATCGTCCTGGGTTATCTGGCAGCCCGGGATGTGCCTTTATTCCGCAAAATCGCCGATTTCAAAATTTTACCGATAGAGAAATTTATGCTCCCGCAATTGGCGCTGGTTTCCCTGGCGATCTTCGGGGTCGTGGTCCTTTTACAAAAGGATCGTATCGTCAAACCTTTTATCAGAGTGTTCGGTATCACCCTGATCCCGTTGATGGCAGCCATTTGGGGGGGGTTGAAAATGTATTCGGACCTCATGGAAAAATACCCGCGTCTGGATGCTCTCGTAGTTAAATATGGGGATCAAGGTATTTCAGTTTTTGCTCAAAAGGTTCCAAAAGCATTTGGATTCCTGCAGAAATTTGTGGAATCCTCCTATCCCTCTCTGCCGATAGTGGCGGCCTTTACGATTATCTGCGCCATCCTGCTCCATGCGATTTTCAGGGCTTACTGGCACCGGGTTTATGTCGATGAGTTGACGGATATCTCCAACCGGCGGGCGTTGGATGAACGGCTGGCCGGCCTGTCCGGGGAATACGCCCTCGCCATGATGGATATCGACCATTTCAAAGCCTTCAATGATACCTACGGCCACGACGAGGGGGACAACGTGCTGAGGCTGGTGGGCGGGCTGTTGAGCGAAGAGTTGGGGGACAAGGTCTACCGCTACGGCGGCGAGGAATTCTGCGCGGTATTCAATGACATCAATGGGGAAGACGCCTATATGTATGTTAACAAGGTGCGCCGGAAACTGGAGGAGCGGGAATTCTCCATCCGCAAACCCAATTCCAAGCGCGAGCCCACCTCACGCTCTGACCGGAAAAAGAAAATAAAGAACGGTAAAAAAGTCCAGGTCACCATCAGCATCGGCCTGGCCAGTCCCTGCCGGGACGCCAAAACAGCCCATGATGTGATCAAACTGTCCGATCAGGCCCTGTACAAGGCCAAGAAAAAAGGCCGCAACTGCGTCGTGGTCTGGGAAACCGAGGGCGAAAAACCCCCATCCAATAAAAAGAAAAAATCATCTTCCGCAGCATAAGTCCTGCATTTCAGGCCGCCTGTTTACCGTTGAGAACCTCCCTGATATCTGATATAAATGATTTTTTCCAAATCCATACTTTGAGGATGTTTCATGGCAACTCTTGAACAATTGAAGACCCATATTTCCACCACCCAAACCAAACTGGCAGAGGCACAAAAAAAAGCGGGCGGCGCCAAGTACGATCCGGACGTCCGTAAAATCCAGAAAAAATACAAACGGCTGACCCGGAAAGCGGGAAAGATCGTTTATATGGAAAAGAAAAAAGAGGAAAAAGGGAAGAAGAAAAAAGGCGGCGAATAATTCTCCCGCCTGTTTTTTTACTTCCCTCCCGGTCCCGTCATGTCTTCTGATTCCTTTGATATTGAAAAGATCGCCCGCCTGGCCCGCCTGCAACTCACCGGGGAAGAACAAACGCGGCTGGGGCGCCATCTCGCCGGCATTCTCCAGTATATCGATCAATTAAACCAGTTGGACACGGAAAACGTGGAGCCGACCTCCCACGTTCTGCCGCTCCAGAACGTATTCCGTGAAGACGAAGTGAAGCAACCCTTCGAGGATGGCGAATACCTGCCGCTCGCCCCCCGGCAGGACAAGGACCATTACGAAGTTCCCAAGATCATCTGACATGCATCAGCCCACCATCACCCAGGCCCGGCATCACTTGCTCGAAAAGAAATATTCCGCGGTGGAGTTGTTGGACGCGGTCTACAAACGCATCGACGCAGTGGACGGAAAGATACAGGCTTACGTCCACCTGACGCGCGACATCGCGCGCCAACAGGCCGAGGCGGCGGACAAAAAACTCGCCGCCGGGGAAGACGCGCCCCTGCTGGGCGTGCCCATCGCGCTCAAGGATCTGATCTGCATGAAGGATACGCGCACCACCTGCGCCTCGCACATCCTGGAAAATTTTGTGTCCCCTTACGACGCGACGGTCGTCCAACGATTGAAAGAAGCCGGGGCGGTGCTGATCGGCAAAACTAACATGGACGAGTTCGCGATGGGTTCCTCCAACGAGAACTCGTATTTCCACGTCACCCGAAACCCGTGGGATTTGAACCGCGTGCCCGGCGGCTCCAGCGGCGGTTCGGGCGCGGCGGTGGCAGTCAACGAATGCATGGGCGCGCTGGGCAGTGATACCGGCGGCTCCATCCGCCAACCGGCGGCGTTTTGCGGCGTCACCGGACTCAAACCGACTTACGGCCGGGTATCGCGCTTCGGGCTGGTGGCGTTCGCTTCGTCGTTCGACCAGATCGGGCCGATGACCAAAACCGCGGAAGACGCGGCGATCCTCTTGAACGTCATCGGCGGGCACGACCCGATGGACACCACCTCCGCTGACGTGCCCCTGCCGGATTTCACGGCGGCGCTGGCGAACGACGTTAAGGGACTCAAGATCGGCATCCCCAAAGAATATTTTGCGGGAGGATTGGATGCGGACGTCGAAAAAGCCGTGCGCGAAGCGATCCGGCACTTGGAATCGCTGGGCATGCAGACGGTCGAGGTATCCCTGCCGCATACCGAGTACGCCGTGGCGACCTATTACATTCTGACCTGCGCCGAGGCCAGCGCCAACCTGTCGCGCTACGACGGCGTCAAGTACGGCTTCCGCTCGGAGCACTCGGAAAATCTCATGGACATGTACACCCACACGCGCGAGGAAGGCTTCGGCGAGGAAGTCAAACGGCGCATCCTGCTCGGCACCTTCGTGCTCAGCTCCGGTTATTACGACGCGTATTATCTCAAGGGACAGAAAGTGCGGACGCTGATCAAGCAGGATTTTGAAGAAGCGTATAAGAAGTGCGATCTGATCGCCGGTCCCATCGCTCCGGCCCCGGCGTTCAAGCAGGGCGAGAAACTGGACGATCCCCTGCAGATGTACCTGTCGGACATCTTCACCATCTCCGCCAACCTGGCGGGGATACCGGCGATGTCGATCCCCTGCGGCCAGTCGCAGGACAATTTACCCATCGGCCTGCAGTTGATGGGCAAGCATTTTGATGAAGCAACGCTTTTAAACGTCGCCCACCAATACCAGCACACCACAGAACATCATCTCAAACACCCGTCGCTTTAGGTTATTTTCCCCGCAGGTTGCCGAAGACGTCTTTCAATAATTCCGTGACGCGGGCGGCGGGGTCGCGGCGTATTTTTTTCTCTTCCGCCGCTACCATGACGAACAATCCGTGCAACGCCTTATCCGTCACGTAGGCATCGAGGTCCACCGGGGCGACGGGCGAGGCGAAGGGTATTTTTTTGAGCGGTGCGA
>CBDVDB010000255.1:0-3495 GCA_965372625.1 uncultured Nitrospinaceae bacterium | reverse complement strand
GCTTCTCACGGATTAAAAAAAGGCCCCAGCAAGAATGAGTGCCTATATTTATATTTGGAAGGGTTTAGCAGGTCCCCTTGAATTCAGTACCCGGAGGGAGAGCGCCATGAACAAAAAATCAAACATCCGAACCCATCAGGAACCGCTCGAATTTCACAAAAACAAAGTACCCATGGATCCATTTAAATTTCAAACCCGGATACCCGGCGTCGATATTCCCGGTTTCGGCAGGCATTATCAATCTCTCGTCTCGCAAGGACCGCTGGGGGACGGACCGGGGCCATTCACGGGAAACCGGGGTGGCCATCCAGACCCCGGCTTCTGGAATCGCGGGGGCGGACGATGGTTTCATACTAAACGCCGGGGCGGCGTACTGGGCCGGCAGAGGGAACGCACCCTTCCTCGGGCTCCCTTTCCTGAGTGAAATTGAGGCCTCCACGGTCTAACCGGGGCCTGGCCGGCCCCGAATCGCATGGATCGGGCGGAATCGCCATCCATCATACTGTTTTTTAAGTGTTTATCCTTCATCGGAGGAGTCCCCCTGCAATAATTGTATTTACATCTCTTTTAAAATCATAATAATAGGTTGAACTTGCGGCCCGGATTGCAGAGAATAAAGAGTACGGCTCATAACGTAAATTTGACAGGCAGGCCATCATGGATTCATTGGATTACCACCAGATCAAGGGATATTGCCGGGAAGCGCTGGAAATCACCGACGAATACGGCGTGCATGACGGCCTTGCCTATTTGATCGGTGAAAAATTCTGCCCTCTCATCGTGGCGGTGAAACAGGCCGAATCCAAAACAAAATACCTGTACAATTCTGACGAAGAAGATTCCCTCCAACATCGGCCCGGCATAAACGATCCGACTATTCGGGAAAATTATTCTCTGACGATTGAGAGCACTTACCAGAAATCTCTCGAACGGCTCGAGAATTTAAAACATTTGCGGAATGATTTCATTTCGGAAATCAAGGAAGCGTTTGAACTTTCCGATATTCAGGATTTTCTGGAGTCCTATCCCCGGTTGGGATTCAAAGACAAGAAGCAGCCGTTTTGGGAGCAGACGCTGGAAGCGAGTGACGCCGATAGTCTGGAAATCGAGGATATCATGTTGGAGGTTGACGATATCTTCATGGTGGAGGAAATCAAAAAATACTTTTTCTGATTGCCCGGGTTAAATCCGGCGAAACCGCGCCCTCCCTTATGAAACCCTCTGCCCGGTCCACTCTTCCCGAAAATTTCCCAACGAAATGAAATCAAAACTCAGCTCTAAGACTCGCTTCATTCTCGCCTTTATCATTCTCTGTGTGATGACCTTTGGAGTTTTATTCACGGGACCCGGCTTCAGTTTTATCTGGCAGGTGATTCTCGCTTCCTTACTGCTGTTTTTCCTGTTCTGGTTGATCACCTGAGCTAACGGTTCAGAAACAAAATCAACACCCCAACCCCGGCCAGCACCGCGAACCCCAGACTGATCCAAACCTGTTGTTGAACCTTCGAAAGACCCTGGCGGGTGGTTTCCCGGATATCCTTCAGGGAACCTTCAACCTCGTTATGAACCGCGTCGCCGAGTTTCGCCCGCAACTCAACCATCCCCTGACCCACCTGATCCCGGATCGTGCCCTCCAAAGCGCTCAGCAGTTTCTGATTTAATGCATCGGACTTTTTATCGATTTCCTTCTGTACCATTTCCCGCGCTTCAAATTTCATTTCATCCATCTGCTGGCGAATCACATCCAGCCGCCCCTGAATAATTTTTTCCAACTTGGGTTCCAGGTTTTCCTGAATCCGCTCCAGGCTGTCGCGGGCATTCTGAACCGCCTCGTGGAGACTTTCCTCGATCTCCTCCTCCAGCGCATCCTTGCGCGATTCCACATGCTCGGACAGCAGTTCGGTTTTTTCCTTGAGCTCGGATAAAATTCTCAGCGTTTTTCGCGCGCGCTGTTCGTCTTCGGGTGAAAAAGTGGTCATTGGAATCACGGGTTAAAGGGTTCGCAACTATTAGATGCTCCTGTCCCACATCGATTCGCAAAAAGAAAACGAATTCCCGAAAATCATACTCCATTTCCCGTAAAAAAGTATCCCAATGCGGCCCCAAGGGCCTTTCTTGACAACCGCCGGCCCGCGGGTTACAGTTTATAATCAATTGATTTTAAAGGAGTCTCCCTTGCAGGAGCACATTGAAAAATTCAGAATCCATCTGGTCGCGGAAAAAAACGCTTCCGAGCACACGGTGGCAAGTTATCTCAACGACCTCCATCAGTTTTCCCTGTTCTTAAAGGAAACCGGACACGCGTGCAACTCAAAGGGAGCCATTCAATTAAAACAAATCGACCGGCTGGCCCTCCGCTCTTTTATGGTCCACCTGCACGACCGGGGACTGACGGGAACCACCATGAGCCGCAAGCTGTCCACGCTCAGATCGTTTTTCAGATTTCTCTGCCGGGAGGGCTCTCTCCAGAACAATATCGCCAAATCCATACCGGCCCCCAAAAAGGAAAATTATCTGCCCTCCTTTTTATCGGTCGATGACATTTTCCGCCTGGTGAACCTGCCCGACACCGACACCTTCATCGGATTGCGGGACCGCGCCATTCTGGAAATGTTCTACAGCACCGGCATGCGGATCAGCGAATTAGTCACGTTGGAGATGGACTTTATCGACCTTGCGGATTTAAAGGTCCGGGTTCTGGGAAAAGGCAAAAAGGAACGATGGTTGCCCCTGGGAGGGAAAGCGGTGACCGCTTTCAACCGATATCTAAGCGCAAGGAAAATTCTGATCCGCAAGAAAAAGCCCGACCCGGCCCCCATCTCAGTCTTTTTAAACACCCGGGGAAACGGTTTGACCGTGCGGGGGGTCCGCAAAATCGTCGGCAAATATCTGGATCAGCTGGTGGCGGGGCGCCATTCGCCGCATTCCATCCGCCATTCCTTCGCCACCCACCTGCTGGAGGGCGGGGCCGATCTGCGCGTTATTCAAGAACTGCTGGGCCACGCCAGCCTGTCCACCACCCAGAAATACACGCACCTCACCGTGGACCGGCTGATCGAAACTTACGACCGGGCCCACCCCCGTGCGCAACATTCGGGTGCCAATTCCCGAAAACCATGATAAAAATAGATTAAGCTTCCCTGAGGGAGCATCCCATTTTAGCCATCATCAACCAAGGCTTAGAATGTCCAAAACTGTGGAAATGCACGGCACCACCATTCTGGTGGTCCGGAAAAATGGAAAAGTCGCGGTCGGTGGCGACGGCCAGGTCACACTGGGCAATACCGTCATGAAGCACACCGCCAACAAGGTCCGCCGGATGTACAAGGATAAAATCATCGGCGGCTTCGCCGGAAGTACGGCCGATGCCTTTGCCTTGTTCGCCCGGTTCGAGGAGAAACTGGAAAAATACAACGGCAACCTCGCCCGCTCGGCGGTCGAGTTGGCGAAGGACTGGCGCACCGACAAACTGCTCCGCCGCCTCGAAGCCATGCT
>CBDVDB010000254.1:0-3503 GCA_965372625.1 uncultured Nitrospinaceae bacterium | reverse complement strand
ACGGCGGGGGCGACGATCTATTACACGAACGACGGCACCACGCCGACTACGGCGTCATCCGTTTACTCGGTCCCGATCAACTTGACAGCATCGGCGACGATCCAGGCCTTTGCAACATTGGCCAGTTATCAGGACAGTCCCATAACCAGCGCCGCGTATACCAAGGCAATTCCGGGCGGGATTGCCGGAGCCTCTTCGCTGGAAGAAACGGTGATCTACAACGTCGCCACCAGCACGGAGTTTCTTTACAAATATGATGCAGTCAACAATCCCAACCCGGTGCAGACCGGCCAGGACCCAGATCCTTATGTGGACCCGGCTGTTTTTGATCCTGTTCGCGCGGCGGTGGTGCGCGGCCAGGTGTTCACGCGTGATGGTAACGCGTTACCGGGGGCGACGGTGACTATCCTCGATCACCCGGAGTACGGCCAGACGATCTCGCGCAGTGACGGATTTTTCGATCTCGCCGTCAACGGTGGCGGCCAGATGGTCGTCAATTATCAACTCGACGGTTACCTGCCGGGACAGCGCAAGGTGCAGGTGCCGTGGCAGGATTTTGCGATCGCGGACGATGTGGCCCTGGTGCCGCTCGATAGCCAGGTCACCCCCATCGACCTGGCCGCGATCATTGAAATTACCGAAGCGCGGGGCACCGTGCAGACCGACAGCGACGGCACGCGGCAGGCGACGCTATTGTTTTCACCGGGCACCACGGCGGAGATGGTATTCGCCGACGGCACTACGCAGGCGATCACCTCGCTCAACGTGCGCGCGACGGAATACACCGTTGGCCCCAACGGCCCGATGGCCATGCCCGCCGAATTGCCGAAAGCCACCGCTTATACCTACGGCTCGGAGTTCAGTGTGGATGAAGCGCTGGCCGCGGGAGCGGTGAGCGTTCAGTTCGATCAGGACGTGGCGGGTTATCTGGAGAATTTTTTGAATGTCCCCGCAGGAACGGAAGTTTCCTCGGGATTTTACGACCGGGGAAGCGGCGTGTGGAAACCGCAAGATAACGGCTTGGCCGTAAAAATCCTCAGCATCACCGGCGGCATGGCTGATCTGGATGCCGATGGCGATGGCGACTCGGATGTTGACGATGCTACCGTACTGACCGCATTAGGCGTCACCGATGCCGAACGCACCAAGCTGGCCACGTTGTATCCCGATGCGGCGACCACTCCCATCGGGCTGTGGCGCATGCCCTTAAGCACGTTATCGTCCAACGCCTTCAGCTTCGGCTTCGGATACTAGGGGGAATCATGAAAAATATAATCAAATCATACAGTCAACACTCCATCGGAGTTAACAATACTATGAAACATTCCATGCCGAATCTTCCTAAGCGTTTGATCCACTTAATGGTCTTCCTGGCCGTTTTTCTGATGCCTTTCTTGGTTCCCGCCACATCCTACAGTTACGATAACCCACATGAATATCCGGGTGAATACAACGGCGGTACCTGCGAATCTTTTGGTAGTGCGCTTCTGAAAGTCCGAGTTGACACGCAATACGGGATGCTGAAAACGGCAGAAGACTGGCTTGCGACAGGGGATTGGATATATATCGGCCATTGCTTTGTGGACGGAGACCCGAACGTGCCCTCTTTAAGATTTCATGAAACTGAAGATTTTGGTGGATTGGTGGCACCTTACCGAGACGTCAATTGCAACAATAATGCTCCGGGACCCTGCAGGGGGCCATCGGAACCGATAGCCTGGCCTTTAACGGGTGATCTCTGCGACGGCAACGGCAACTGTTGGTGCGGGTCGGACTGGACGAATCCCAGTCTCTGCGAGGAAGAGGATGATTTGAAGGAAGCCCTTCGAAAAATCTGCCCCGATTGCGCGGAGAAAATTTTTGGCGCGTCCACCCTTCAAACCGAGGGACAAATCATGGGCGAGGCCGTCGGGATCACCGGCGCTCCCTTTAATCTGGTTTACAACAGCGACCGCGCGCCGGGATACAAAAACTTCGCGTGGCTGGATATCCCCCTCACCCAGGCGACGCTTCCCGTTCCCCTCAGCCGGATCGACCTGACGGTTTCGGTGCTGGGCAAAAAGTTCGAGTACGCGTACGATACTGATCCCGCCACCACGGAAATTCCGGACATCACTCCGAACCTGATCCACAAGTTCGTGTGGGACGGCCTCGATGCTTACGGCCGCGAGGTTTCGGGCTCGGTCCAGGCCGGGATCAAAATCGTATTTAACTACAACACGAACATTGCGTCGTCCGCCACCTTCGGCTATCCCAGCGATCCGGGCGCTATCAGCCTGGTCGACCCGGCCACCAGCACGGCCATTGCTTCCCGGCAGATGAAGCAGAAGGTGCAGGAGTACCGTACGCCCATTCGCCGGGTGAACGCCCAGAGCCTCGGCCTCGGCGGCTGGATGATGGACATCAATCACCTGTACGATCCGAACGAGCGCATCCTCCACTCGGGTTCGGGCAACCGCCTCAGCGAACAGAGTTTGAATCCGGTGATCACTCCCCTGGAGACGGCGGTCTCCACCTCCACCCCGCAGGATATGGCGGTGGACTCCCAGGGGAATATTTATTTCGTAGAGCAAGCTCTACACGTAATCCGCAAACGCGACCGCGACGGCAACATCACCACGGTAGCGGGAACCGGTGACGCCGGGTATAGAATCGAGGATGACGGCGGGCTCGCGACCGATGCCTGGCTCAATAATCCCTCGGCCATTGCCATTGCCCCCAATGACGACTTGTATATATTCGATGCCAACAACTTCCGAATTCGCAAGGTCGACAGCAACGGCATCATCACCACTGTCGCCGGGAACGGCACTGGTGGCGAGCCGATAATAGGCGCCCTGGCAACGGAATCTCCGCTAATAGGCATCCGGGATATCGCGGTCGACAGCCAGGGGGTGATATATTTCGGCACCCGTTATTGGATCGGTTCCGGTCTCCCCTACCATTTTATGGTGCTCCGGGTGGACCTCGATGGTATCGTCCGCTACCATTTGGGCGAGAACCAGTACGGACTCCTAGCGGATGCGTTTTCACTCGCGCTGGATTCCGAAGACAACCTGTACATGGCTGATTTTTGGAAGAATCGTGTTTTTAAGGTCACTCCGGATTTAAAGTTTTCCATCGTGGCGGGAAACGGCACACCCAACGTCGGTACTAACGCCATCGACGGCGTCCTCGCGACGCAGTCTCCCTTGACTCCCAAATCCATAGCGATTCACAACGGTAGTCTGTATATCACGGACAATAATGACCGCATACGCAGGGTCACTCCGGGTGGCATCATCTCCACCGTGGCGGGACCGGGCGACGGGTCGGGTCTACTCAAGGACAACGTGCCCGCCGTCAACTCGACAATCGTCCCCACAGCTGTGGCGGTCGACCCCTCGGGCAAACTGCTCATTCTCGACGCCACCAATAAACTCATTCGCCAGGTGCAATCGCCCCTGCCCGGCGCGGACAGTGCGAGTATCGAGATTCCCGCCGGGGGCGGAACGATCATCAAC
>CBDVDB010000253.1:0-3518 GCA_965372625.1 uncultured Nitrospinaceae bacterium | reverse complement strand
AAAGGGGTCGCATCTTAATTGTTAATTATCCTATTTTTAATCCGCGTTATCCGCCCCTTCAACCTGCGGTTGCGCTGAATCTGCTTGGCTAAAAGATTGTACCTGACCCTGATGCCTGCGCCGGAAATGTTGCCAAAGTATTTCCCCAAGTTGACGCCACTTTCGCCAGTTAAATCTCTGCTGAGGTAAATGGCGACATCTCGAGCCACCTCAGAAACGTTAACCTTGTATTCTAAAAATTTTTCCCGGTCTCGCTCGTTTATAAAAATATTGTCGCCGGCATTACCACGATTGATGATGTGTATATCTTCGTGTCTATCATCTTTGGATTTATAGGCAGTAACCGGTGACGAGTGTGATGTCAATAATTAATTATTAAGATGCGACCCCTTTCTTTTCCTTACATTATCGATTGGAGCTATGACGAAGATCGCAGCCGGATACGCAAGGAGCATGGCCCGGAAACTATCACGCGCTTGCGGCGTTCTGCCATTCGCGTCATTAAGTCCAAAGGTGTACCTAGTGTCCCGCACACGTTTACCGAGGCGATGGAATGCGTACGCGCGTGTGTTTGCGCGTGCCCGCGCTTTGCTCAAACGCAAAATGAACGCTTTTTACGCTATCCGCACCGGTGCTTTAAAAAAATACCCTAAATGCTTGTCGCATGTCTTAGTAAAAAAAACGCTCAATGACGGTTAAATCCGATTCCCGGTTTCATCGAAAAATAAGATTTTCTCCGGGTCAAAACCCCATTTCACGCGGTCTCCCACTTTATACACGTGATCTATGCTCTGGATGGATCGTAGAACATTGCCTTCAGGCAGGGTAACGTCATAAAGCATCTCCCGTCCCTGGGTCTCCACGAAGCTAATGGTTGCTTGAACCATGTTCCCCAGATCTGGTTGCAGAAACTCGGGACGAATGCCGATGAGCACCTTCCGCTCTGCTCTTGTCTGTTTGGCGGCGACAGCGGATCCCACATCAAACTGGAGGTCGCTGCTTTCAAACCGATTGCCGCGGATGACCCCTTTGTGAAAACTAATCGGCGGACTTCCGATAAACCCGGCCACGAAAGTATTTATCGGCTCGTTGTACATTTCCTGGGGGGTGCTGATCTGTTGAATCTTGCCCTCGTTCATCAGGGCGATGCGGTCGCACATGCTCATCGCCTCGACCTGGTCGTGGGTGACCAGGATCGAGGTGCAGCCGGTTTCCATTTGAATCTTGCGGATTTCGCTGCGCATCTCGAGCCGCAGGCCGGCATCCAGGTTGGCCAGGGGCTCGTCCATCAACAGCACGTCCGGTTTGCGCACCAGGGCGCGGGCCAGGGCGACGCGCTGCTGCTGGCCGCCCGAGAGCTGGCCGGGCCGGCGGTCCAGAAGCGCCTCCATGTGAAGGATGCCGGCCACCTCCTTGACCTTTCTCTCGATGTCGGCGTTCGATTCCTTGCGGATGCGCAGGGGAAAGGCGATGTTTTCGTAAATAGTGAGGTGCGGATAGAGGGCGAAGGACTGGAAGACGACGCCGACGTTCTTTTCCTGTGGCGGCAGGGCGGTCACGTCCTTGTCGCCGAACCAGATCCGCCCCGAGGTAACCCGGTGGATACCGCAGACGGCGTAGAGGGTGGTCGTCTTGCCGCATCCCGACGGGCCCAGCAGGGCAATCATTTCGCAATCGCCGATGGTCAGGTCCATGTCCTCGATCACGTCGACCGGGCCGAAGGACTTGGAGAATTTTTCCAGTCTGATTTCCATTAGCCTTTGGTCCCCCCGCCGTAAATGTTCATCAGTTTGTCCTGGGTGAAGAGATAGAAGATCATCACCGGAACGATGTAGAACAGCCCGACCGCCTTGAAGAGGCCGAAGTCCGACAGGTAGTCGTCGATCATCAGGCCGGCGAGATAAACCGACAACAGCCTTGCATCCGAACTCGGCGCCAGGATGAGCGGGAGGACGAATTCGCTCCAGCCCGCCATGAAGGAAAATATCGCCAGCGCGGCGATGCCGGGCAATATCTGCGGCAGGACGAGTTTGTGCCAGACCTGGAAACGGCTGGCGCCGTCCTGAACCCCGGCCATCTCGATCTCCCACGGCACGGTGTCGTAGAAGCCCTTCATTATCCAGATTCCGAACGGTAGCTCGAGGGCGGCCTTGACCAGGATGACGCCGATCAGCGTGTCGTAGAGGCCGATCATGCGCAGCATGAGAAAAATCGAAATGATCAACGTGACGCTGGGGAAGGAATGAAGCAGCAGAACAAAGCCAAGAAACTGGGAGCGGAACGGAAACTTCAGGCGCGATAGCGCGTAGCCGGCGGTCGACGACAGAACGACGACGATGGTGACGACGCTGGTGGCGAAGATGGTGGTGTTGAGGGTCGCCGTCCAGACACTGCCGTGACCGGGGATCTCCTCGGTCAGGAAGCGCCAGTTCCTGAGCGTGAACTTCTGCGGCCAAATGCTCTCGATGTTGATCTCGGATATGGAATCGATGAACAGCCACAGGTACATGATTATGATCGGCGCCGAGACGATCAGCAGGAATATGGTTAGGGGCCAGTTGGTTCTACGGTCTTCCATATGGTCAGCTTTCGATTAAAGGTTCGGCAACGAGTTTCTTGAAATCGAAGATCCTAAGGTAGAGCAGCGACAGCGCGATACCGACGACCACCAGCACCACCGCCAGCGTCGCCCCGAAACCGTAACGCAGGTTGCCGAAATAGTTGGACAGTGCGGTGTGGTAGGCGTTCAGCGCCCAGGTCTCGGTGGTGAAGAATCCGGGGCCGCCGTCGGTCAGCAACAAGATGTATTCGAACGACGTCAATAGGCTCAGGGTCTGGTAGCTGGTGACGAAAAGGATCGGCCAGGCCATCAGCGGCAGGATGATGCGCCGTACCTGTTGCCATTTGTAAGCGCCGTCGACCTCGGCCGCGTGCAGCACTTCACGGGGTATTGCGAGCACGGCGCTGGCAAAGATGATCATGCCCATGCTGGCGCCGACAAACCCGTTGGCGAAAATGACGAAGGTCCACGGAAACTCGTTCAGCCAGTTTTCGGGCTCCACGCCGAACGTTCCGAGGAAGTAGCTCATGAAACCGCTGTCGAAGGTGAACCACTTCCACAGCATCACGTAGATGACCGAGGGACTGATGCGCGGGATCAGCCACACGGCACGGAAGAATTTTGACTGCCCAGGCGGCATGTAGAATGTGGTCAGTGCCAGTACAAGCGCGAACCCGACGTTGAAGAGCAGGGTGAAAAACACATAGAACGCGGTGTTGGCCAAGACCTTCACGGTGAATTCGCTGGCTAGCAACTCGACGTAGTTGTTGGTGGTCCACGTCCAACTGGTGTTGGTCCAACCGAGTAAGCGGTCGAATGTGGCATCGTCCACTTCGACGCTGATCGAGGCCAGGCCGGCGCGGAAATCCTCCGCACTCCGGAACTCGCGGTTCATGATGGTGCTTACCACCGCCTTCGAAACCGCCTTGCGGTCCTTGAACGAACGCGGGCGATTTTC
>CBDVDB010000252.1:0-3530 GCA_965372625.1 uncultured Nitrospinaceae bacterium | reverse complement strand
TATGCCTGGATGGCGGCGGCTCTGGAGATTTCCACGCACAAGGAAGTGGTCCTGGGTGTGGTGGAAACGGAGATTGAAACGGAACTGGATGTGGGCCACATCAACCTGAAGGCTCCTATTGGGAATGGATTGATCTTCACGCTCGGTAAATTCAATTCGCCGGTCAGTTTCGAGCAGGAGGACGCGCCGTTCCTGTTGCAGGCCACACAATCTTTGACCTACCAATTCGCCTCGCCGGCCAAGATGACCGGGGTGATGCTGATGTATCCGTTCAGCATCAATCTGGAGGCCCGCCTGATCGGGTTCAACGGTTGGGAATCCGACGGGGACAACAATGACGGCAAGAGCCTGGCGTTTCAAATCGGTTACGCTCCGCTGAACTGGGTGAACACCAAGTTGTCCTACATTGTCGGAGCCGAATTGGAAGACAACTCACGCGATATGCGCCAGGTGTTTGATCTGGCGGCGACGCTGAATCCCGGAAACTGGCTGATCGGGTTGGAAGCGGCCTATGGGCGGGAGGAAAATCAGTCACTCAGAAATCCCGGCGACCATGCCGAATGGGTGAGCGGCCAGGTCACTCTGCATTACGACTTTGTACAATATTTTGGTTTGACCGGACGCTACAGCTTTCTGGCGGATTTCGACGGCCGGGCGGATATCGAGGCCGCCCATCGCCAAAAGCGAACGATGAACGAAGTCACCTTCGCTCCGGTGTTTCATCTGTCGCCGGGTTTTCTCGGGTACCTGGGCATGGGCGTGGTCCCGCAGTCGCAACATCGTATCTCCGGCGTCGATGTGAGATTTGAGTACCGTTACGACTGGGTCAACGAAACCGGCCTGAATACCATTTTTGAGGACGAAGCCGGCAACCCCACTAACAAGCGGCACAGTTTTATTGTGGAACTGGTGGCCCGTTTCTGAATATAATTTTATAGAGGGAAAAAGGATGAAAACAAAAACTGCGAAATTTTTATTTATGATGGTGTTGGCAATGTTCTGGGTCGCGCCGGAAGCGTGGGCGCATGTGTCCGCGAACGTGAAACTGGTTTCCGCCAAGGAGTCGGTGCAACGACTCCTTCCCAAGGGTAAACTCTTCGTCAAGGAAGTGGACCTGACCACCGGCCAACTTGCAAAATTACGCGCGTTCGACAATTGGGATACCCGCGCCGCTCATTTCAGGTTTTTCGTCAGCCGGGATGAAACGGGAAAATTGCAGAGAGCGATGACTTCGATGGTGGAGTTTACCCGGCACGGTCCCGTGGTGGTGGCGGTGGCGCTCGACCCGCAAGGCAAAATTACCGGGGTGATCCTCACGGATACCCAGGTGGAACCGTTGACCTGGTTGGAACCGTTATTGGAAAAAAACTATATGCAGGTGTTTATCGGGAAAGACAGCCGCATGCCGCTGACTCTGGACGCAAAATGGAAAACAGAATTTTCGAGGATCAGTCAGGATTTTGCGCAGATCATTACCAATGCGGTTAAAAAGGGCGCACAGTTGTTCGATGTGGTGTTTGATCCTGGGAGCGCCCTATAGATTTTCGATGGCTCCCGGTCAGGCTCATGCTACAATCCGCCCACTTCTTGCTGATCAGGGCAGATCATGAAAAAAAGATGGCTTTCAATATTCGTGATTGGGGTGTTCAGCCTTTGGGTGGGGTCGGCTTTCGCGGGGGTGACGGAAGTGGATTCCAATTTCGACGGCAAGATCGACGAATGGCATCATGCCTCCGCCGCAGGCCAGCCCGAAAAAGTGGAATACGACCTGAATCATAATGGCAGGGTCGACCAGGTGCAATTTTTCAAACCCGGCAAACAGTTGGAGCGGATCGAGTTTGACACCGACCATGACGGCACCTTCGATCAGTTCGAGTATTACTCCGAGGACCGGCGGATCATCCGCATCGAAAAGGATTCCAACAACGACGGGTCCATCGACTGGAAGGAATTTTTCAATCCGGCGGGAAAACTAATGCGCGGAGAACTTGATCACAATCATGACGGCACGGTGGATATCTGGAAGTATTATTCTGAGGAGGGTGTTTTGGAGCGGATGGAGCACGACACCAACCATAACGGGACGGTGGATCGTTGGGACCAGTTTCTCGAGGATATCCTGAGGCGGGTGGCCTTCGATACCAACGGCGATACCCAGCCCGACCAGTGGCAGTTCATGAATGCTTCAGAAAAGTTGGAACGTGCGGAGTATGACACCAACCATGACGGGAAAGCCGACCTTTGGGAATTCTTCGACGAGGCCGGGAAAATCATCCGTGTGGAAAAGGACCGGAACTTCGACGGCGAGGTGGATATCCGTCAAAAACCGTAAGGCCGTCCGAGGGGCGCCTCAACCGCTTCCGGTTTGGGTGGAGTGCGGGTTTTGAAATATTCTTCAAACAGCGGAAACTCCGGCCGCCAGGTAATGTTGAACACCATGAGAGGCTGGAACCGCCCCAGCAGGAACTGCCCCCGCAGATCCACCGTCGCGATCACCTCATCCGCCAACTGCCAGGCTTTAACCACGCCCACTTCATCGTAAATGCGCGCCCGAAACATGGGTTCCCCCTTGGACAACGCTTCGCCGGGCATGGTGGAGTCTCCGACCGGCGAATTGAAGTTGATACTGCCGCCCCGCCAATGCTGATAATAAACATAGGTATCCCACACGGTAAGAAACGCGCGGTAGGCCATGCCTTCCTCGTCCACCCTTGCCGAGTTCGGCGGGTCGTCTCTATTCTGCAGGTAATGCACGGTGAATCCGATTTCATTCAGCCAGCCGGAAGGGCCGACGGATTTTTCCGGACGGTAGGTATAGCCGGCGCCCGCTCCCAGGCTTAGATTGTTGAACACGCCGGGGCCGGAATTATTCTGCCCCCCCAGGTGGACCCAATAGACCTGACCCTCAATCATGAACCCTCCGGCTTTCACCTGGGTATAATCGCCGATGGAAAATTTTTCCCTCTGAGTGTCGGTTTCCAATTCCTCCCAGCTCAGCCACAGGTCCTGGCGCAGGTGATGGGTGTCGCCTTTGAACTGAAACCCCTGCTCGATCGGTTCCCGGTAACGCAAAACGTCGTCGAAAAACGCGTCATGCAGAGGATGGTTCCGGTCGATGGTCCCGGCGGTGAACCGCCAGCCCGCCGCGAAGTCGTAATGCAGGGCGATCACCGGGTCCACTGCGTCGGGTTGATCGTCCTCGCCGAATTCGAAATTCCACAGGACCCCCGCTTCGATCTGCAATACCTTGCTGAGCTTATACCGGAAAAACGGCTTGGTCAGGTTGCCGATCAACGTGAACCCCTCGGCCTGTATATTCGTATCCACTTCCTTGGAAAGTTCCTGATTGTAAACGTAGGTCTGGTTTTCGATCACCAGCGAAAGCGGCGATTCCGCCCGGGCGGCGCGGGCCGGCAACAGGAGGAAAAGGATCAGGGTTAACTGACCTGCTTTTGAAATCAGGCGTCGAAAATTTATTTGCCGGTGAGTATGTAAAGAGAAGTTCAAAAGAACCCAACGGGGAGGTTGAT
>CBDVDB010000251.1:0-3534 GCA_965372625.1 uncultured Nitrospinaceae bacterium | reverse complement strand
CGAGACCCATCCGGATTGGCAATATGTCGAGTGTCCGATCATCCCGCGGGATAAACCGGAGATTCCTGAAGGAGCCCCGATAGAGGCCGGTTATGCCGACATCAACCCGGAGCCTACCCTGATCGAAGAGGGTTACAACGAGTTCAACATCATCGCATTTGAGGGACGGTTTTACGGCCTGGCGCAGGTTGAGGGCGCGTTTGACATAAAAAAGGTTAATGAAAACGGGTATCAAGCCTGCCTGGAGGGCGCCTCCGCGAATGAAGTCAAGCGTCTGATCGACCAGACCTTTTCCGGCCCGGCGGAAAACGGCTCCTGAACTTTTCAGCCGTCACGCTATATCACACTTGGATTGCTCTAAACCTTTGTTATAATGGTATTAATAGATTTGTCCGGATTGCGCAGATTTTCTTCTCTTGCCAAGCTCCTTACCGGTATGGAAAATACGGGTGAACTCTCAGCTGGGCGCTATCTTTCTGCGGCGTTGGATTTCCAGGGGAGGGGAAACCGATCTTGCCGAGGTATGGTCATTGAATAATTCCATCGCGATTTCCGTTCAAAACGTCTCGAAAAAATACAAGCTGTACGCCTCTCCCAAAAGCCGTTTGCAGGAGGCCCTGCACCCTTTCAAAAAAAAGTATCACAAGGAATTCTGGGCGTTGAAGGATGTGAGCTTCGACGTCAGGAAGGGGGGAACCCTGGGGGTGGTGGGCCGGAACGGAGCAGGGAAGTCGACTCTCATGCAAATCCTGTGTTCGATTCTGCAGCCGACGGATGGCCAGGTGGAGATCGACGGCCGCGTCGGACCTTTAATGGCGATAGGGGCCGGGTTTAGTCCGAAATTCACCGGCCGGGAAAACGTAAGGAACAAGGCTGCCCTGATGGGGTTTTCCTCCGGAGAAATAGAAGCGCGCATGCCCGCAATCGAAGCGTTCGCGGAGATTGGGGAATTCTTCGACCAGCCCATGAAGATTTATTCTTCCGGAATGAGCGCCCGCCTGGCGTTTGCCACGGCTATTCATGTCGATCCCGATATCCTCGTCATCGATGAAATCCTTGCCGTAGGGGATGCCAAATTCAGGCACAAATGTTTTCAGAAATTTCACGAATTCAAGGACCAGGGGATAACCGTCGTGCTGGTTAGCCATAGTCTGGATACGATTCTCAAGTTATGCGATCAGGCCATTTTTCTGGAAAACGGATCCATTCTGGAATCGGGCAAACCCAAGAGCGTGGTGGATTTTTACCGGGATGTGGTATTGACGGGAACCCAGACTCCCCCAACCCCCTCTGCGCAGGGTCATTCCTCCTCTCCGGGCGGGGGAAATACAAAGCCCGGATCCGAAGCCGGTTCATCAGAATTAAAACAGTTTCTCGAAGATATTCCCGAGAGCGATCATTGTATCTATCGGAGCAATTACAACGAAAATGAATATCGGATGGGCGACCGAAGGGCGTCCATTGCGGACTACATCGTCGTTTGCGAAGGCCGGGTGCAGCCCGCGTCCATTTCTTCCGGAAAAATCATCGAATTATACTTAAAGGTCAATTTTCATCAGCCGATTGAAAATCCCATGTTCGGATATGCGGTTAAAACCGTGGACGGGGTTATGGTGTGCGGCAGTAACACACGGTTCAGAAAAATCACGGTGAGTCCCGTCCCTGCATCGGAGATGGTCATTTACCGGTTCACCCTGAAATTGAATTTGTATCCCGGAGATTATTTTATCGATCTGGGCGTGGCTGAACAATTACCCGCCAAGGACGAGCCTCTGGATGTTCGCAACAGTCTGATTCATGTTTCCGTTGAACAGAGAATCCAATTTGACGGACTGGCCGATCTTGAGTTGAGCTCTCAGGAAATCTCAAGAATTGATATTCATCAAAAAACCATGAGTGGCGCCAATGGAATGGGCTAAATTAAAACAAATAACCGACGATCAGAAAATCGTCTTAAAAACTCTGGCGGAATCGGTAGCCCGGCCTTCGGTCAAATTTCTGGAAGTCGGCAACTGGCTGGGCGATTCCACTCTGACGCTGGCAGAGGTGGCCCAGGCCAATATGGGTACCCTGTATTGCGTGGATTGGTGGAAAGGGAATATCGGTACCGATCTGGAAGCCATCGCTTCCCAAGAGGATATTTTTTCCCTGTTCTGGCAGCGGGTTTGCCAGGAAGGATTTGAAGATATCGTCGTCCCCATTCGAAGCTCATCGGATGCCGCCGCGGAAATCCTCAAGGACCAGGCGTTTGATCTGGTTTTTATTGACGGGGATCACAGATACGAACAGACGCTGAAGGATATTAGAAATTACGCGGCCTTCATAAAACCGGACGGCGGCATCCTGTGCGGTCATGATTGCGAGGGCTATGTATCCGATTTTGACGAAGAATTTTTAATCAACGGAAAAGACAAGGACTGCCATGAAACCGTGCATTGCGGCGTGGTGCTGGCGGTCGCGGCCACCTTCAGGAATTACTCTATCAATCACAGTATATGGAGCATAATCAGTCATCCGGGCGAGAGGACCTGGGACTCCACGGATTTTAATTTCCCCAATCTTGATAATCATCGGCAAACGCCGCCACCGCTTCTGGGGACCTCGGAAAATTATAATGTTTTCAGATATGGCAAGCAGGTTTATGCCGTTCCCAAGGATATGGATGGATATGATGTGACGAATAAAAATCAGCCGCAGATGCCTTCCGTAATCATAGGCAATACCCTTGACACGGTGGAGGATTTAATCAATGACCGGATTTGGGTTGTTAAGGATTCGCCGACGCTCCTGAGCGCCTACCGGGGTTTTAATCTGGTTCAATACAAAGACAAAATCTATGCCCTGCACGAATCGATCGGCCCTCTGGATTTGACTCAAACCACCGAGTTGGAGATCAAGGAATTTAAAAAAACGGGGAAATGCTTCGTGAAAAAAACGCTGGAGGAATTGAAGGAAAAAATCAATTCTTCCATACCGATCCTGGTCGAGCAGAATTACAGAAAATTCAATGTTGTTTTTTACCGGGGCAAGTATATTGCCGTGGCGCAGGATCTTGGAAAAATAAAGGATTGGGAACAATTTGATTTCAAAAAATACCAGGAGGCTTTTAAGTGCTTTGTCGCGGATTCCCAGAGCGAGGTATTGCGGCTGGTCGATCAGCGGGCTCTTCAAATTCTGGAAGAAGAGGTTAAGGAAAAGAAAGCGGATTTTCAGAAATCGCTGGAGGAGATTAAAGGCAGGGATTCGCGTATTGCGGCCCTGGAAAAGGAAATCGCGGAAAAGGGCGCAACACCCAGCCCACCCGATAAAAAAGTAAAAACTTCGATCCAGAATAATTGACTTCCACGATCCGGATAATTTTATTGCGATAGTACGCTGGCGGTGCAGGTAACCTATGGAAATCATTTTCGACAGTCAAACCCAGCATAAACCCCAGGTGAGTTTCATTTTACTGGATTGGTCCTGCCGGGAAAGTTTTCACTTTCTGGATTATATCAATCTGCAGACCGTTCCCCGCGAAAACTATGAAGTGAT
>CBDVDB010000250.1:0-3543 GCA_965372625.1 uncultured Nitrospinaceae bacterium | reverse complement strand
TTTCTTTTATTCTGGGGTCTATCACCTATGTTTACCTGTACCGCGGTAATGTCCGGTATGAAAATCTCAGCGAATATTTAAGAAAAGGTTGGCCGATTTTCTCCCCTCTCAACTGCCTTTTATATATTTTTACCCAACCCAGAGCCAGGCAACCCATCCTCGATCTTGACAATTTCCATGAGTTGGACGACATCCAGAAAAACTGGGAAACAATCAGGGAAGAAGTCATCAACCTTTACCAGCAACGCTATTTTGAGTTGACGACTCAACCGGATTCAGATGCTTCCTTCGATATTGGTTTTCGTACATTCTTCAAGTATGGTTGGAGCAAATTTTATCTTAAATGGTATGGGTATACTCATGAATCCGCGAAAAAACTGTGCCCCAAGACCGCCCGCATACTCGAAAACATTCCTTCCGTCAATGGCGCGCTGTTTACGATATTGCCTGCAGATGGAAAATTGACCAGGCATCTGGATCCCATTGCCTGCTCTTTGAGATACCATTTAGGCCTGGCAACACCTAACTCCGACGATTGTTTTATTAATATTGACGGGGTTTCTTATTCCTGGAGAAACGGTGAAGCCTTGTTGTTTGATGAAACATACCTGCATTACGCAAGAAATGATTCAGATCAATACCGGTTGATTTTGATGTGCGACATTGATCGCCCAATGAGTTTTATCGGACGTTGCGTCAACTTTTTTTACAAAAGCCTGGCGAAACTGACGGTCGTACCGAATATGGAAGGAGATAAACGCGGATTTGCCAATATCCTGTTTGCCGGACTGGCGCCCATAAATCGAAAACTGAAAGCCCTCAAGCAGACCAACCTGATACTGTATAAAGCTATCAAACACACCATCAATCTAACTTTAATACTAGTGGCCTTTGCCCTCCTTGCAGGCACGCTTCAGTTGCTCTATAGCCTTGTAATGAAGCTTGCCGCGTGAGCCCAAGGCTTTCCTCGAGGTGAGGACCTGCTGAAAAGCCTGATATTTTGAGAAAATCCCCCATCCTCAGCCAGAATTAAATCCGACAAATTTTTGAATAGTGGTGCCGAAGAGAGGACTCGAACCTCCACGGGATTGCTCCCACATGGTCCTGAACCATGCGTGTCTACCAATTCCACCACTTCGGCAGTAATTTTAATTTAAAATATCATACCCGCCTTAAAATTTGGATAAATTTTAACTCCTCCTTTTTGAATCTTTTAAAAAATATTAACATTCACCATTGATGAAAACCCCTTTAACAATCTAATTTAATTACCCCGATCAAGGTAAATGCGCTTGCTTTTATGCTGAAGCTATAACATAATCGCGAGAATAGAACACTGTCTTAAACGATGGTGTCTTAACCTTGCTTTTTCGGGGGGATTATGATTCGAGGAAGTTCGCATTCAGAAGGTCGTATTATGAACAAACCGGTATTTTTAGTCTCGCATTCCAGGCAAGAGGCCATTTGCAAGGAAGTGTATGACTACCTGATTTGCAAGAAGCTCAAGAAACTTAAAGAAGCGGTCCTGCATTTCAACAAAGTCATCAAGCAGATTATCAAATAATCTGCTCCCTCAAGCATCCTCTTCGATCTCCACCAGCTTTTTCACCGAAATGTGATCGTGGAGAATAAAGTAAACTCCCCCGATAATAATTACAGCGAAATTCAATCCCCACGCTACAAAACCGAAGCTCACCGCCGCCACCTCCGATTCGCCCATGATGTGATACAGAGCGATCAGCACCCCGGCATTGAACGACCCCAGAAACGCCGGAGTCGGTAGCACGGTGATCAGGATGCAGACCATCACCGTCAGCAGGACCAGCGACGTCGCGGATTTATCCTGAAGGCTGTAAGCCCAGTACAGCGGATAATATTGCAACATGACGAGCGCCCACACGCCGACCGTCGCCACACCGATCAAAGCCAGCGCCCTGATATTCCGGAACACCCCCAGGCCCTGGCTGAACGTTTCCGTCATCTGAATCAACTTGAATTGCCATTTTTCGGGAAACGGCCTGACCCCCCAGTGGACCAGGGCCATGGCTTTTTCATTATGAAACGTCAGCAAACAAATGAATCCGATCAGAACCAGCACCACCACCAGACTGAATATCCCGAACTGGAACGCGAGATCTTTGATGGATATGCCCGACCACGCAATGTCGGCTTCGAAAATTTCTCCGTGAAACACCAGGATCCAGGTAAACAGAAGCAATAAAAACATCAGATCGAACAGACGCTCCACCACGATAGTGGCCAGCGAACTGGCGAAAGACAGTTCGAATTTTTTTCCCAGCAGATAGGCGCGAATAAGCTCTCCTGCGCGGGCGGGCAGCACTCCGGCCATGAAACCGACCATGAGCGGAGAAAACAGATCCCATATCCGCACCTCTTTTATCGGACGCAGCAACATCCGCCAGCGGATCGCACGCGCCACATACGTCAGGCACATCAGTAAAAACGCGGGCGCAAGATATAGATAATCCACGCGCCGGAACGAATCCATCAATTCGGCAATGGACACGTTGCGCATGGTGTAAAAAACGGCGGCAAAGGCGACGATCAGTCCGATGATCAGTTGTCCGGATTTTTTCAAAGCGATGTCCTGGATAAAATGGTTTTGGCGGATGCGATATCCTTCTGGATTTGTGCGACCAGTTCCTCCGCCGATTTAAATTGAATTTCCCCGCGAATGCGCTTGATGAACGCGATCTCGATTTCCGATCCGTAAATGGTTTCCTCAAAATCGAAAATATGCACCTCCACGCTCAGCCGGTCCCGGTTGAACGTCGGATTGAAACCGATATTCACCACGCCCGGATACACTTGCCCATCCGAGGTCACGTATACGGCATAAACGCCCGTTCCCGGAATCTGCACCTTACGGGTATCGATATTGGCGGTGGGAAACCCGATACCGCGTCCGGTTTTGTAGCCATGCACCACCGGTCCCTGAATCGAATAAGCCCGCCCCAGAAAATCGCGGGCCCGGACCACGTCGCCCTCCTCAATCAATTCCCTGACGAAGGAACTGCTTACCCGATGCCCGTCGAATTCCACCGGATCGATCACATGCACCTGGAAGTGAAACTCCTCGCCCATTTTTTTCAAATAAGCGATGGTGCCTTCGCGGCCCCGCCCGAACGCGTAATCGTAACCCACCACGATTTCTTTAACACCGATCTTCCCGACCAGAATATTCTCGGCGAATTCGCGCGGTTGCTGATCCGCAAAACTCTGATTGAAATCCGCGCAAATAACCTGATCGATACCGCACTGCCCGATGAGCTCCATTTTCTTTCTGAAACTGGTCAACAAAGGCGGCACTTTTTCAGGTGCGATGATTTTCAACGGATGCGGTTCAAACGTGAAAACGATGGCGGTCCCGTTATGCTCCCGGGCGATCTCGGCTACCCGGCGAAAAATGATCTGGTGCCCCAGATGCACGCCGTCGAAGTTGCCGATCGACATCACGGGGTACGGTCCGGGAGCGGGAATATGTTTGGTGCCGCGGATAATCTGCATAAATGAATCGGACCT
>CBDVDB010000249.1:0-3546 GCA_965372625.1 uncultured Nitrospinaceae bacterium | reverse complement strand
GCCGGTGCCTGGCCTGGAACGGAGGTCATCCCTCCGCATTCACCTGCTCGAGGATCGTCAGAATTTTTTGCATATCGTAATTTTTGAGATAGAGATTCAGATTATCCGCCAGTTTTTTTCCATCTTCTCCCGACTCAACGAGCAAGGGCAGCGACTGCCGGATTTGGGTGACATAATGCAACTCCGCCGCTTCTTTGAGCGCATGGTAGATGGCCTTGGGGATATGAACTTGAGAGTAATCCATCGGGTGCGATTCCCGGAGTTCGGTTTCTTTTTGCGGGGCATCCTGGTAAATATAATCGATGTGCAGCAGATTTTTCAGGCACTCAAACACCTCTTCGGCCCGGAACGGTTTAAGGACCACCTCATGAGAGCCCAGTTTCAGAAATTGTTCCCGGTCGTGCTGCATGGCTGAGGCGGTGATGGCGACGATTTTAAATCGCTCCTGCCCGAATTCTTCGACGATGACGCTGATCGCTTCCCGGCCATCCATGACGGGCATCCGGATATCCATAAAAATGATATCCGGCAGATGTTTGCGGGTTTTTTCCAGAGCGATCAATCCGTTATCCGCTTCAATGACCTGGACTCCCACGCTTTTCAGCAGGTGAGTCAGCACCGCCCGGTTGTCCGGGTTATCGTCGGCCACCAGAGCCTTGACATGATGCTCGTCAGTGAGCCGAAATACTTCTCTGCCGGTTTTTTCCTGGGATACCAGTTTCCCTTTGGACGGCGGCAAGTGAAGCGTGAAATAAAAGCTGGATCCTTCGTCTAAATTCGAGCGGACATACAACTCCGACCCCATCAACAGAATCTGTTTCCGGCAGATGGCCAGTCCCAACCCGGTACCGCCTTTTTTGATGCCTTCGGCATCCTGTTTAAAAGGTTCGAAGATGGTTTTTTGCGCTTCCCGCGAAATGCCTTTTCCGGTATCCATGATTTCGAACCGGTATTGGTGGTTGGCCATCGGAATGATATTCAAGGTAACGGAACCCGCATCGGTAAACTTCACCGCATTGGCGAGGAGATTGATCAGCACTTGCCTGAGTTTTTCCTCATCCCCGTATAACCGGCACCGGTTATCAGGGAGCGGGGAGGTTTTCAGAGCCAGTCCCTTTTCCTCGCATTTCAATTTAAAAAGGGTGGTCATGTCTTCGACCATCCGGTTCATGTTGAAGTTAACCGGATGGAGTTCCATGCGCCCCGCCTCAATTTTGGATATATCGAGAATGTCATTGATAATGGACAGTAAATTGTTCCCGCTGGCGTCGATGCGTTCCAAAGCCTTGTAATGGTCCGAGCTCAGTGTGGTGTCTCTTTTCAGAATCTGCGAATAACCCATGATGGCGTTCAGAGGGGTCCGGATTTCATGACTCATATTCGCGATGAACGCGGTTTTGGCCGAGTTGGCCGCCTCCGCCTCGATCTTGGCCTGTTGCAGTTCCCGTTCGAAAATTTTCCGGTCCGTGATATTCGTGGCCAGCCCGCAAATGGCGTAAATTTTGCCGTCGGAATCCCGCAAAGGGAATCGGATGGAAAGGTAGGTTTCAGCTTTTCCCTTCACCTGTAATTCTTCTTCGACCTCCAGAGGGTGACCGGATTCGAGTACGATGCGGTCCCGGCTGATAAAGCGGTCGGCTAAACCCTTTGATAAAATTTCAATATCCGACTTTCCGCGGACCTGTTCATTGGTCAGTGAAAAAACTTTTTCAAATTGCCGGTTGACCAGCACATACTTGAGGTCAATGTCTTTCATATAAACCACAGCCGTGGCGTGGTCCAGAATACTCCGCAGGCGTTCTTCGCTTTCCCGGTGTGCGTTTTCCGATTTCCGGCGAACCTGGATTTCTTTTTCCAGGTCATAGGTGCGCTCCCGGACCTTTTTCTCCAAATCGTCATGGGCTTCCTGAAGAGCGATGTCTCTATCCTGGACCTGGCTCAACATGTCGTTGAACTGATTGACCAGATCGCCCAGTTCGTCCTGGCTTTCATTGACCGCGCGCAGGGCGTAGTTTTTTTCAGTGGAAACCCGGTTTGCCAGATGGGCCAGATGCAGGATGGGCGAAGAGATGGTCTCCTGCAGTTTCGAGGAAATCAGAAACGCACCGAGCAGGGAGACGACCAGCACCAAAAAGGCGATGATGCCGTATTGCTGAAGCCGTTCATAGAAATTTTGAAAATCGGAATGAATGAAAATGGTACCGATCGTTTTTCCTTCGAGCAGGATGGGCCTGAATATCAGAATTTGACCTTGTTCGAAATAATTGCCCGTCTTGCGAGGTTGGGCGGCCAAGGCGGTTTTATTTTCGCGGTCCCGGTGGTAGGACGCAAAAATTTTTCCTTCCTTCGTGTACAGTCCCGCGGAAACGACGCGGGGATCGGTTTTTAGAGTTTCAAGAGTTTCCCGGCCGGATTTGAGGTCCTGGAATTGGAGGGAGGCGGTGCTGTTGGCGCCTATGATGTCCGCGACACTGGCCAACTCGCGCACCTCGGTACTGCGGAACGCCAGCAGATCATACAGGCAAAACCCGAGCGCGGCCAACAACAGGGCGACACTGGTCGTCAGCATGATAATCCGGTTGAGCTTGTCGCGTATGGAAACGTTTTTTAGAAAGTCCATCCCGATCCACTCACCTCATCATTTTACTTAAGGAGATTGCCAATTAAAAAGGGCTCCACTATGAAAGTGGAGCCCTCCCGAATTATCAGGGAGTGTCCTTTAAAAAGGCTCAGGCCTTTTCTCCGGAAGCTCCCATTGTAAGTTCATTAGACAATGGACCACCTCCTTTTCATCCAGGGGGTGACTCATGATGCCCGAAGCTCCCCTGGCGCTTCAGGCATGCCATTTCAATATAGAGTGAACCACAAACCCGGAAATGTCAAAAAGGAATTTAAGCGGTTCGTGACGCGATGGGCCATGGCCGGGGGATGGTTATGACGCTGGAAATAAATCGGTTAAGGCTCTTTCGCCGTTGCGGGAAATTCAATAGCCCCGCATGTGCTGCAGAATTTGTTCGGCCGCTTTGGAGAACAATTGATCGGTCGACCCTCCTGTGAGTCCGCCTTTGACCCAGGTTTTCACATGCCACGCCCCCAGCACGCCTTCTTTTCCAATCAGGGCGATTTTAACATTCAGCAGGGCGCGGGAGCCGTCGTCTATGCCGAAGGTGGCCAGCCGCTTCAACCGGCTGCCTTCATTAAAATTGATGATTTTGTATTTCAGCTGATACTTGGCTTTTTGAGGTTCCTCGCCCACAATAAAAAGGGAGTCGTCCAACCGATCTTCCAAAGCCAGACGGAGACGGGCTCCGACACCCTTAAGGGAGTCGTCCGGGACCGTGATATCCTGCAAGTAAACCGTATTCTGATGTTGGTCCCACCGTTTATGAGTGAAGCTCTTGGCTCCCGTGCATGCCCCCAGTCCTACGGCTAAGGCCAGAGTGATAACAATTCCAAATCTCATGGTATTTTCCTGATAAGTTATTGCCAATCGGTTGAGTGGCCTGATTCTATCAGAAACCGATGCCGGTTTGCAAAGGAGACCTT
>CBDVDB010000248.1:0-3547 GCA_965372625.1 uncultured Nitrospinaceae bacterium | reverse complement strand
ATCGCAAATTTGAAAATTCCATTTTATTCACCCTCCAAAGTGATGATGAGTTGGTGGATGGTTATATCGGTATCGGTGGGCAATGGACTGATTTTTTGAAGGGAAGTACCACCCTGAATGTAAAAGTTCAAAAAGGGTTCACGGAAAAGGATGTTACGGATGAATTTAATTCCAGAGACAATGGAAAAGGGGACGTCCTATTGATTAAAAGTGATTTTCAACGCACGCAGTACGCCTTTATCGGTAAAACACATTTCATTTTCAAAGGCCGAGGTCAATTTGTTCTGGACCGGGTTTTATCGCCGGATTTATTCGCCATTGGAGGGTTCGGTTCTGTTCGGGGGTATCCTCTGGCAGAGGCCGCGGGAGATAACGGTTATTCCCTGACCGCGGAATACGTGGTTCCTTTTCCCTTTAAAGTAAAATTAACGGATAAACCAGGTTGGCAAACTCTTGATCAAATCCTCTCTCTCTATGGATTCATCGACCATGGACAGGTGTTTGTTCGAAACCAGCAGGTGGGTGAGAGTGACCGTGAATTGACCGGTGTGGGAGCCGGTTTGCGAGTCAATATTCGCCGTTGGTCTCCCAATTATCCCTTGGTCAGTTTTAATCTGGCGGTTGGGTTTCCGGTTTTTGAGGAGGCCGAGCCTTCCGATGGTTCATCGCATACCCTCTATCTGGGCGGAGTGATCGCCTACTGATTCTGCGCTTCCGAAACCCCCAAAACCTTCATCATAAATTTCACTAGAATTACTGCGTTTGGGGTATTTTTTAAATGGGGTTAATTTACGATAATTCAATGAGGTACTGGAAATAGCCCCAATCAGAGCACATTTTTTCTTTATTTATTTTACATTTACCCCTATAATTCGACTATCAATGAAAATCTAAAAAGAGTCTTCTAATATGAATAAGACTATTAGTTATCTGGCCCTTCTTTTTACTTTTTGCGCCATATGCTTATACCCTCTTCAGGGCATTGCTGATGAAAAACCCATTGGCAAGGTGATTGCTATTATTGGGGCGGCTGAATTTACCTCAGGGTCGCCATCCGATTTGGTCAGTGAAGGTCCTTCCGGGACGATCAAAAGGGTATCCCTGCCGCCGTGGGAAAAAGTTCAACCTCAGCAGTTGGTCTATCCTTCGGATGAATTTCGTACGGGACGCAAAAGCCGCATGCGAATTTTATTCGAGGACAAGAGCCTCATGGCATTGGGGCCGAACACCGAATTGAAAATTTCTTCTTATTCCTATAATCCCGCATACAATTTACGCCAAGGTGTTATTAACATTGCCCATGGCTTGTCCATGTACATTGTCAATAAAGAGCAAATACATCCGGACTCTCATTTCAAGATAGTGACACCGACCGCTAATATGGCCGCGCGCGGAACCCACGGTTATATGAGTGTTTCGCAGCTTAAAACATTAATCGCCAACCAGGCGGGTTTTATCAGGGTCCTCAATATGGATCCCACCGTGTTCGGGGACATTATTATTGGGCCGATGATGAAGACCATCATTAATACCGGCGAACCCCCCTCTGAACCCGAACCGCTGACGGGTCCGGAGCAGGATCTCATCCAGCAGGTGATTATGGGTTGGCCGAGTTCGCGTTACCGCGAGAAACCCCGAAAGGGATCAGACATTCTGGATTCCATGAAAGAGGAATATGACTTGTTCGAGGAAGATGAGTCCGATCCCTGCTCCTCGGGTTGAGGCGTTTTTGTGAAGAGATAAATAATATGCGAAACCCTCATCTAAAACTAATTCGCCATGCAGACCGGCTGGTTTTGAACCTTCTGGTTTTCCTGTTGACCTGTTCCCCGGCGCTGGTATTTGCGCTGCCGAATGGCGGGGACATCGTTTCGGGTTCCGGTTCCATCAGCCAACCGGCGCCTCAGGATATGCTGATTCAACAGAACAGTCAGCAGATGATCACCAACTGGCAGGGGTTCAGCATCGGTTCCATGGAATCGGTCACGTTTCAACAGCCCAACGCCAGTGCGGTAGCCCTCAACCGTGTGATCGGCGCGGACCCCAGCATTATCCTCGGAAAACTTTCCGCCAACGGCCAGGTATTTTTGAGCAATCCCTCGGGCGTGGTGTTCGGCAACGGTGCGGTGGTGGATGTGCACGGTTTTCTGGCGACGACGTTGAACATCACCAATGAAAATTTTCTGAACCGCAATTACCGTTTCGATCAGGATCCGGAGACGGCTTTGGCCTCCGTGGTTAATCGAGGGAACATAAGCGCCGAAAATTATGTGGGCCTGTTGGCGCCGGCGGTGTCGAATGAAGGCTCGATCGTGGTGGCGGACATGGGTTCGGTGGCGCTGGCTTCCGGGACGGCGGCGACGTTGGATTTCAACGGCGATGGAATGATTAATTTTGCGATTGTCGGGGCGGTGTCCGGTTGGGTGATGGATGCCGAGGGCCATCTTGTGGAGGAACGGATCAACAATTCCGGCCTGATCCGTGCCAACGGCGGCCAAGTGTTGTTGATGGCGAAGAACGCCAGTGAGGTGATCCGCAACGTGGTCAATCATACCGGAATCATCGAAGCTCAAACCGTCGAGGAGCATGACGGCAAGATCATCCTTGCCGGCAGTTCGAGCGGCGCGATCAACGTGAGCGGTGTTCTGAACGCCTCCGATGTGGTGGTCACCACCGGCGATGGGGAGGCGCAGGGCAAACGACATTCAGGAAATATCCATTGGAACGCCGACTACGATTTTGCGGGGACGGGAACCCGCAACCTGACCCTGACCGCGCACAATGACATCGTATTCAACGGCAGTATTGACACCAGCCGGCCCCAGAGCGGCGACCGGTTGAACCTGACCCTGACGGCCGATAGCGACCACAACGGAGCCGGTTCGGTGGCCGTGAGCGAAGGCCAACGTCTGGCTACCAATAATGGAGATATCAACATTACCGCGCATGATCTGGAGCTGGATGGCGATTTGGACAGCGGCACCGGCGATGTCCGGTTCACTCTCTCGGACGGCGGCAATCTGATTCTCGCGGCCGGCGATCCCAACGGAGCCAACGTGGGCGGCGACGATCTCGGCCATATCACGGCGCAGAACCTGGTGATGAGCACGGACGGCAATATCAACGTGAAGGGCATCACCGAGGAAAATACCGGCGGCATTGCGGACTCGGTGATCCTGATTGCGGGTAAGGACATCAATTTCGAGGATGAGGAATCCTTCTTCCCGGCGTTGAAGTTGTTTGCTATCACCGATATCAACGTCAACGTGAATCAGACCACCACTCAGGGCGATTTCATTGCGGTGGCCGACAGCGAGAATAACACCATCGGCGATTTCAATGTAGCGCCCGGCGTAATCATCACCTCCGCGCGGGATATCGATGTGTCGGGCAGTAGGATCGATGCCGAACCCGAATCGTTCAATGAGACCCGGAATTTGATCCTGAACGGCAATTTGATTGGTGACGAACCGGAACCCCCTCAGCCCTCTGAGCCTTCTCTTGACTCCGAATCCTTGCAGGAAGGCGTGTTAAACGGATTTATATT
>CBDVDB010000247.1:0-3558 GCA_965372625.1 uncultured Nitrospinaceae bacterium | reverse complement strand
GGCTACGCCGATATGAACACCCTGATCGCCGTCGGCACCTCCGTCGCTTATGCCTACAGCGTATTCGCCACCTTTTTCCCCGCCACGCTGGCGGCTTTCGGGCAGGAAGCGCTGGTGTATTACGACACCGCCGCCATGATCATCACCCTGGTGCTGATGGGCCGCCTGCTGGAAGCGAGGGCCAAGGGCCGCGCCTCGGACGCCATTAAAAAACTGATCGGCCTCCAACCTAAAACCGCGCGCATCGAACGGGATGGCCGGGAACTGGAAATCCCGGTGGCGCAGGTGGTGCAGGACGATATCGTGCTCGTCCGGCCGGGCGAGAAGGTCCCGGTCGACGGTATCCTGATCGAAGGGCAGACCGCGATTGACGAATCGATGATCACCGGCGAAAGCATTCCCGCCGAAAAGCAGGCGGGGGACGCCGCCATCGGCGCCAGTATCAACAAGACCGGTTTTTTCAAGATGCGGGCCACCCGCCTGGGTAAAGATTCGGTACTGGCGCATATCATCAAACTGGTGGAGGAGGCCCAGGGATCGAAAGCCCCGGTTCAGCGGCTGGCCGACCGGGTGGCCGGTATCTTTGTCCCCACGGTCATCGCCCTCGCGAGCTTCGCGTTTATTGTCTGGTGGGTCTGGGGGGCTTCGTTAGCCGCGCTTCCCACCGACCCGTTTTTGTTCGCGATGATGATTTTCATATCGGTGATGATCATCGCCTGTCCCTGCGCGCTCGGTCTGGCGACGCCCACCGCCATCATGGTGGGAACCGGGCGCGGCGCGGAGTTGGGCATTTTGATCAAGGGCGGTGAAATTCTCGAACAGGCGCAGAGGATCGACACCGTGGTGTTCGATAAAACCGGAACCCTCACCGAGGGTCAGCCGGAAGTCACGGATATTCATGCTCTCGAAATGAGCGAAACCGAATTGTTGTCACTGGCCGCGTCGCTGGAAAAGGGATCGGAGCATCCGCTCGGCGAGGCGGTGGTGGCCGCTGCGGAGAAAAGAGAAATCACTCTGCAGGCCATGCAGGAGTTTAAAGCGCTTCCCGGGTTCGGGGTGCAGGCACGGGTCAACGGTCATGAGGTGGCCCTGGGCAACCGCCAACTGATGGAGGAGGCGGGCCTCGATCTTTCCAGCATCGCCGGCCGACTGGAAGAGTGGACCGCCCAGGGTAAAACGCCCATGCTGGTGAAAGTGGATGGACGCCTGGGCGGTATGATCGCCGCCGCCGACCGGATTAAACCCCAAGCCAGAGAAGTGGTGGCGCGTCTCAAACACAAAGGAATGAAAGTGGTCATGCTGACCGGCGACCACGCCCGGACGGCCCGCGCCGTGGCGGATGAGTTGGGCATCGATCAGGTCATGGCCGAGGTGCTTCCCGGCGACAAGGCGGATGCCGTGAAACAGTTGATGGATCAGGGGCGCTTCGTCGCCATGGTGGGCGACGGCATCAACGACGCTCCGGCTCTGGCGCAGGCGCATATCGGCATCGCCATGGGATCGGGCACGGATATCGCGATGGAGGCGTCGGACATCACCCTGATGACCCGGAACCTGCACGCCGTAGTCGACGCCATCGAGCTCAGCCGGGCGACCCTCAGAAAAATCAAGCAGAACCTGTTCTGGGCGTTCTTCTACAATATTCTGGGCATTCCCATTGCCGCCGGACTGCTTTATCCGGGTTATGGCATTCTTTTAAAACCCTTGTTCGCGGCGGCGGCCATGTCGTTCAGTTCCGTCTCGGTGGTCAGCAATTCCCTTCTGCTGAAGCGTTTTCGGCCCACCCGCGAGCCGACAAACTGACCCGGCATCGCATCACCGCCGCACCTATTTGTGGAACAATTTTTTAAAATTCTGAAAGTCACCCCGACGGCGTCACTGGAAGAGGTCAAGCGCGCCTACAAGGAACGGGTGAAATTCTGGCATCCCGACCGGTTTCCGGAGGAGTCTGAACGCCTGCAGAAACTGGCCCACCGGCAGATGCAGGAGATCAACCAGGCCTACCGGGAATTGGAACAGCATTTTGCTCAAGCCACTTCAGAAGCCAGGGTTTCTCCCAAATCTTCCGGCACCACCGGGAAAGAAAATCTTCCCACACTGCAATTTCAGAACGGCGACTGCTACATCGGGCCGCTGGCGGGGAGCGTGCCGCATGGTTTCGGGACCTATTTATTTGCCGGAGGCAACAAGTATACCGGCGAGTTTGCGAGCGGCAAACCGCACGGCCGGGGAACCCTGGTGTTTACCAACGGCGACACCTATGAGGGCGATTTCGTCCGGGACATGATGGCAGGGGAGGGTGTTTACACTGCCGCCAACGGCGACCGGTTTGTCGGCGGGTTTAAAAACGGCCAACCGCATGGCCGCGGGGTGCACATTACCTCCGCCGGAACGCAATACCCCGGTCTCTGGGAAGACGGTTTCCTGAAAGAGCAGGAATAATTATTTGAGGGTAAAGTGCGGCTGGCTACGGAAGTTTTTGCTGTAGACTTTCAACCCGCCCCGCAGGACCAGCATCGCCTCGACATTATCCATCGAATCCACCCACTCGATCCCCTTGTCCGGCCCCATGACGAACACGGCGGTGGCCAACGCGTCGGCTTCCATCGCTTCGGTGGTGACGATGGTGGCGGAGATCATCCCGCGCGCGGGCATTCCGGTTTGAGGATCGAAGATGTGATGGTAGCGCACGCCGTCCTTGATAAAATACCGCTGATAGTCGCCGGAGGTGGCGACTGCCTTATTTTTGAGCGCGAAGGCGGCCAGTAACTCCTGCGGTTTGCGCGGATGCTGAAGGCCGATGTTCCAAGAGGTGGTCGGAGTTTTCTGACCGAAAGCATACAGGTCTCCCCCGGCGTTGACGATGCCGCTCGATACCTGGCTGCGTAACAACGAGACGGCGCGGTCGACGGCGTACCCCTTGGCCAGTCCGCCGACGTTGATCGCCATACCGCGGCGCCGAAGTTTCACGGTGTGATCCACAATTTCGATGTTTTTATAATTCACCAGCGACGCGGTTTTTTTAAGGGTTCGTGTGCCGGGAATCAGATTTTTCTCTCCGTCTAAATTCCACAGCTGAACCAGGGGCTGAATGGTGATATCGAACGCTCCGCCGGACTGCTGGGACCAATAGATACCTTCCCGGATCACTTCCTCCACCTCCAGGGAAACCGGAACGGCTTTCTTGCCCGCGGCGCGGTTGATGCGGGATATTTCCGAACCGGGGAGATGGGTGCTCATCAACTTCTCGATGCGCTGCATTTCGTCAAACGCCTCCGTGGTGGCGGTTTGGATGAGGTCCGGGTCGGAATGGGAAATGGTGATTTCCACCAGCGTTCCCATGATGAACCGGGTGCGGCGCACCGGCTCGCCGGAATCGCCGGGCCAGCAGGCCCCGAGGGCGATCGCCATCCATAAGAAAACAGCACTTCCTTTAAGGGTTAAGCGAACCATGGATCAACTTCCTTAGATCGTGAGCAAGAGCACTTCCCGGTCGTACACCGCCTGTACGTCGGACCGGCGGAGCATGCCGATAACCTTGTTTGAATCATCGGGATT
>CBDVDB010000246.1:0-3591 GCA_965372625.1 uncultured Nitrospinaceae bacterium | reverse complement strand
TTTTTCTCGCGATTTCACGGGTGGCGGCACGCAGTTCCCAATCCTCACCAAACTGCGTGATCCAATTCGATCTGAAATTTTCTTCCTCCGGCGTTAAAGCCATCGCAAATCCCTTTAACGAAAATCAAGGAGACTGAAACTGTCCCACTAAATAAAAACCGTTTGTACCATAAATTAGTGAACAATCATTGTTACCACTTCACATAAGGAATGGATTTTCGGAACACTAAAAAAAATACCGGATTTCGGAAAAGGTTAATTTGAATAACCTAATGATTATAAAGCGGTTGCTTGGCCCCGTTGTACCGCATGATATTAAATCAAAAATGCCCTTTTGCCGCTCCCCCCTGCGCTATTAACCTGCTAAAATAGGGTAAATCTTTTTGCAGGAAGCGATTCAATGGAAAATGAATTGGCCAAACTCCAACGCATCGACCGGGAACTGGCGGGCCAAAATCAAGTCCTGGAAATGCTGGCCACCGGGAAATCCCTGACTGATATTTTAAATGCATTAATGGGTACCCTTGAATCCCAAATAAGCGGCACGCAATGCTCGATTCTCATTCTGGATGCATCCGGCCAATATTTGAATCTCGAATCGGGCCCCAGCCTGCCTGAACCTTATCGAGAAATTCTTAAGGATATCAAGATCGGACCAGACGCCGGTATCTGTGGCACGGCGGCCTATAAAAATGAGTTCGTATTTTCCGAGGACATCGAACATGACCCCCGTTGCGCTTGTTTCAAAGTTCTGGCGCTGGCTCATAATTTGAGAGCCTGCGGGTCCACTCCCATCAAAAATATCAAAGGGCAAGTCCTGGGAACCCTTTGCCTGTATTCCGACCAACCCCGGAAACCCGATGAAATTGAACTGAATACCCTTAATCACGCCGCCTACCTGGCGGGCATTGCCCTTCAGTTCAAACAGGCGGAGGCCCTTCGCAAAAAAGCAGAGGAGGATTTGCAACACGCCCAGGAGGAGTCTGCCCGCTTTGGCCGTCTGTTAGACAATTCTTCCAATGAAACATACACCTTCGACATTGCCACCCTGAAATTTACTCAAGTAAATTATGGCGCCCGCAAAAACCTCGGATACACCATGGAGGAGTTGTCGGAAATGACTCCTGCAGACCTGAAACCGGACTACCCGACCGAAAAATTTGAGGAACTTATCAAACCCTTAAGACAGGGCGAGAAAAAAAGGATCACCTTTCAGACCGTTCACAAACGCAAAAATGGAACCACGTATCCTGTAGAAGGTCGTCTGCAGTTGATGCATGACGAGAACCCGCCCGTTTTTTTTGCCGTCATTGAAGACATTACTGAAAGAAAAAAGATAGAACAGCATTTAAGTTTTGTGGAGCATGGTGTCGAGTACGCAGCCGACGGCGCGTTCTGGCTGGAGGCGGACAGCGCCCGGTTAGTTTATGTCAACTCCAGCGCCTGCCAGAACCTGGGTTATTCCAGGGAGGAGTTATTGGGGATGACTGTTTTTGATATTGACCCGAATTTCCCCCCTGAAGTCTGGCCGGCCCATATGGAGGTCTTTAAAAAAGAAAAAAAATTAAACTTTGAAACACGTCACCAGAGAAAGGACGGGACGATTTTCCCCGTCGAAATCAATTCCCATTATGTGGTTTACGAGGGAAAAGAATACAGCGTCGCGTTTTCCAGGGATATTACGGACCGCAAAAAAAACGAGGCGGAGATCATTCAAGCCAGGGATGCCGCCGAAAAAGCGAACCAGGCCAAATCCAAATTCCTTTCCCGGATGAGCCATGAGCTCCGGACACCCATGAACGCCATTCTCGGTTTCGCGCAAATCATGGACCTGGATCCTGAAAATAAATTGGATGGGCAGTACCGGGAAAGCGTCCGGTATATCCTGACCTCGGGCCAGCATCTTAAGCGGCTCATCGATGATGTGCTGGATTTAACAGTGGTCGAATCCGGAAATCTAGAACTGTCTTTGGAAAGTATCCCCGTAGCCCCGGTGGTTCGGGAAATCATCTCCCAGATGGAACCTCTCAGAAAATTGCATGACATTCGCATTACTGCCGAAAACCTGACCGAATCCGAACATACCATTTTTGCGGACCGGATGCGATTCCAGCAGATTATGATCAATCTCATTTCAAACGCTATCAAATACAACCGCAAGGGAGGGACGGTATCCATAGCGGTGGGTGATAATCCTGATCAAACGGTATCCATTTGCGTGCAGGATACCGGCCAGGGCATTCCCAAGGAAAATATGGGTGACCTTTTCGAACCGTTTAACCGGCTGAACTTTGAAAATGGAGAAATCGAAGGTACGGGAATCGGGTTGAACATCGTCCGGGATCTGGTCTCACTTATGAAAGGAACCCTGGAAGTGGAAAGTGCGGTGGGTGAAGGAAGCAGTTTTACGGTTTCATTTCCATTAGGCGACAGCACAAAAATTAAATCCGACAGGTTTGCGGAACCGGATAGCCCGGAGGAATCTGTTCCGGTGATCGGGCCGATTCAGATCCTTTACATTGAAGATGACCCAACCAATAGCCGGTTAGTGGAAAATATTGTAAGTATCAAGCCCAACTTAATTTTAAAAACCGCCGAAACCGCTGAAAAAGGTATTGAAATAGCAAAGGCGCAAAACCCCCATATCATCTTAATGGATATTCGATTGCCGGGGATAGATGGATTCGAGGCCTTTCAAAGGTTGCGGAGCGATTCTCAAACACAATCCATCCCGGTAGTGGCCGTCACCGCCCATGCCATGCCCGCGGACATTAAAAAAGCCATGGATATGGGATTCGATTCCTATCTGGCCAAACCGCTGGATGTGCCCCTATTTCTCCAAACCATCGAAAAACATTCCCGCAAGCTTTGACCGGCATCCCCACCCCCCCTCACTGCCCTTCAGGTGAGTCAGAGTGAAATCGTTGTTGCCTTTTCCGGCCTACCGTGTATCGAATATACCCCGTTTCGATTCATGCCATGACACAAGAATCCATTCGCCGTTGCGTTTTTCAAGTATTCCCGTTTCACGCAATCGCAGTAAATTTTTGAACTGCTTACTGCCCTTGCCCACGAAACGAATGTAGTCGATTTCCATCGAGAACCAGGCGTAACCCTTGTCTTCGTGAACCCACACCTTGAGCTCGTGAATGGGAATCTCCAGCCGTTCCACCGTTCGGAACTCATCTTTCAAATCCTTTTCCAGTTCCTGCCATCCGACATATTTGCGGCCGGCGATGGTGTAATTCACGATCCCATCGTCATGCGCCATCAACCGGGCCATGCCTTCATAATCCCGGTTTTCATTGGCCTGAACCACCGCCTCGATGACCTGCCGGGGGCTCAGGTTATGAGGAGCAGGACCCACCTCGGCCCAGGCCGGTGGGCCAAACCCCAGCCACAGAACACTCGCCAGGATAAATATTTTCATACTGCCATCTCCTTGAACATTACCGGGCTCCAATCTCAACCCGGCCCAACAAAAATCCCCGTTACCGGAAGAGGCACGGGGAGGATTTGCTAAAACAGCCGGGGGAACGCCCACCGGGAATCAACGGGCCGCAGCGCTCTGATCCGACGGGCAGGGGCCGG
>CBDVDB010000245.1:0-3598 GCA_965372625.1 uncultured Nitrospinaceae bacterium | reverse complement strand
CCTCCTTGATCTGATTTTGCAGATAAAAGAAATTGGAATACTCGACAGGATTCCCCCCGATGTCGGTAAACTTAAACACGTCGAACACATTGTTATCCAGAGTGTGGATTTTGGCCCCCGCGATGCTGAGATGATTGAAAGCCAGTACGGTGGCGATATTGTAGAGCAAGGCGGGCTGATCCTTGCAGCAGACCACGAGTTCCGAGGGCTGGTCCGTTCTGAAAAATATCTCCGCGGCAAACCGGTCCGGCGACTTTTTGAAAGCATTGTAAACCTGAAGTTGTGCTTTCATATCCCTGGGCAGACGGATCATTTTGAAGAATTCCGTTTTTACGGGAATGGACACGCCTTCCTGCTTTTTGTGGTGCAGGGTGTTCTGGTAAAAATATTTGAGCTGGTCGATCTGGCTCTTCGACATTTTCATTTTGGTTCCCGCCCGGTCGGCATAGGTGAGCAGGATCAGCATTTTCAGCCGCTCGACATCCTTGTCGACCAGGTCCCAGACCATATCAAAGGTGTCATCCTCTTCCGGGTCCAACAGCATGAGGTCGTACATCATCAAGTGTTTTTCCACCAGGAAAGCGATGTCTTTCACCATCCGTTTTTTCCTGCCATAGCCCAGCGAATCCAGAATACGCGGCACCTCCCGCGCGCCGACCAGTTCTTCGTTTTCGCCTTCGGATTTGAGCCCTTTGCCGATGTCATGCAGAAGGACCGCCAGCTTCATGGTCGTTTTGTCCTTGAGGGATTGATACAGTTGCACCAGAAAAGGGTCGGCCTCCGGATCGGTTTCGAATTTGTTGAGTTCATCCAGCGCGGCCAGGATATGGATATCCGTCGGAAACATGTGAACGTAAATATCCTGCAGTAATCCGCTGAGGTTTTTGAATTCCGGAATGAAGAAGGAATCCAGCAGGCCGAATTCGTGCAGGTAGCGCAGGGCCTTGGCGAAGTATCTGCTCCGAATCATGCTCCGGAAGTATTCCTCGGCTTTCCCCGGCCCTTCCTGGCTCTGAAAGATCGGAGTCAGTTGGTCGACGTTCGCTTCAATGGAGCGGATGACGGGATACGCAATGAAATAATTTTTCCGCGCCACCATCACGAACAGATGAAATATTTCAATCGGGGAACTCCATTGGAAATCTTCGTGTCCCTCGGCAAAGATGATCTGGTTCTCGGAGTTCAGGACAAAATTCTCGGATAGTTTTCGGGCCTTGCCGTCGGCGGCGAAAGTGACGGTTTCCCAAAACAGGTTGCGGCAATTCCGCTTCATGGGTAGAACCGCGTTGAAAAAATATTCCTGAAAGAACTCCTTCACCTTTTTTTTGAATCCCATCGCCTCCGCCATCCGGTCCCTCACTTCGAATCGGAGGACATCTTTTTCGGCCCCTTTCTGAAAACAATGGAGAAACATTCGTATGCGCGACAGGAAATTGAGGGCGTTCTGGAGGTTCTTGAAAGCCAGCGCGCTCAACTTCTGCCGGGAGTGCAATTCCGAGAGCAGTTCAAACTGATTGGTTTTTTCAAAGGACTCGCGGATGCGGACCAGGCTGGTGGCCCAGTACAGGCGCCGCAATTCCTCCTTGATGTTCGGTTCCTGCCGGAACACGGTGTTCTGGATTTCAAAATAGGTTTTATACCGGAAGCATTCCTTCAGTATTTTTTCCTTATGAAGCAGGCTGGCGGTTTTAATGGAACTTTTGAATTCGCTGTACGCCACCGGGTTTCCCACGACAAACCGGTGCTCCAACAGGGAATGAAACGAGGTGAGGAGGGCTTCATCGAAGGCCTGGTCTTCGGTATCGATTTCAGAGAACCCCGAACTGCTGGCGGTGGGGAACATATGCTGATGGACAAACAGGTATTCGAAAAAATGGATGACCTGATGTCCGTTCTTTTTTTCGGATTCGGAGGCTGTCGGCCGGAGGACTATCTGGATATCGACGTCCGAGTGGAAGTACATCTCTTCCCGGCCGTATCCCCCGCGCGCCACAATGGCGACCGGTATATCATTTACTTTCAGCGGCGTGTCCTGGTTACGGTTGAACAGTTGTAATGCCGTCTGGTAACTGGTTTGCACCACCACGTCCACCAGGGCCGTTCGCTTTAAAAGCAGGAGATGGCTGTTGTCGGATCGCTCCAGTTCCTTTTTCTGGCGTTCCGTTTCTTCTTCGATCCAGGGCGTGATTCTCTTTTTGAATTCGAGATAAAATTTTTGCGGTTGTTCGTCTTCAAACAGGGGGAAAGTTTCAAATTGGAGGAACGAATCGAGTTGGGCCTGAATCTTGCGGAGATATTTTTCCGCCTGCGTCCGGTTGGATTGATATAGGTCCGTCATAGTACGTTGATACCCACCGTTGCACCCCTTGCCAAAAGTGAGAAAAAGAGTTTATTCGTCTCAGGTTACAGTCCCCCGGTTAAGAGAATATATCAAATTGCGGGGGTTTTCAACACTATCAAGATAGAAACTCGCTATAAAACAAGAAGTTAATTGAGGAAGGGGAGGCTTACAGGGTGCGGTTCATCAATTTGATGAAGGGCCGGATGTTATCCATCAGGTGGGCGAACTTGCTGGGTTTCAGGGATTGGGGCCCGTCGGAATAGGCGTTGATGGGGTCCGGGTGGACCTCGATCATCAGTCCGTCAGCTCCCGCCGCGATGGCCGCCCGCGCCATCGGCTCCACCAGGTCCCAGTGACCGGTGCCGTGGCTGGGATCGACGATGATCGGCAGATGCGTTTCTTTTTTCAGCACCGGGATGCAGCTGAGGTCGAGCGTGTTGCGGGTGGCGGTTTCAAACGTGCGGATGCCCCGCTCGCAGAGAATCACATCCTTGTTGCCCTCGGCGAGGATATATTCCGCCGACATGAGAAACTCCTTGATGGTGGTCATCATGCCGCGTTTGAGGAGTATCGGTTTGGCAATTTTTCCCAACTCCTTGAGCAGGGAAAAGTTCTGCACATTGCGCGCGCCCACCTGCAGGACATCGGCATAGCGGGCCACCAGTTCCGCTTCACGCGGGTTCATCACTTCGGTGACGATGGGCAGTCCCGTCAGGTCTTTCGCCTCTTTCAGCAGTTGCAGGCCCTCTTCCTCCAGCCCCTGGAAACTGTAGGGCGAGGTCCGGGGTTTGAACGCCCCGCCGCGCAGTATATTGGCGCCGGATTTCTTGACGGCTTGCGCGGTGGTGCAAATCTGCTCGCGGCTTTCCACCGAACAGGGGCCGGCCATGACGGCGATCCGCTCTCCGCCCACGATCACCCCGCCGCAATCGATCTCGGAGTTGGCGGATTTGATTTCGCGTCCCGCCAGTTTGTACGGTTTCAGGATGGGAAGGACCGATTCCACGCCCGGCATGGACTGCAGCACCTCCATCAGGTGGTCCTTGCCATGATCCTCGCCGACGGCGCCGATCACCTGGCGTTCCACACCCACGATTTCGTGGGGGGTATAATTCAGCTCTATGATTTTGTCACGGACGGCCTGTTTTTGCTCTTCGGTGGCACCGGGCCCGATCACGATGATCATGCTTCAAACCTCAGGTTTTAGTGAACTTGAGTTGAAGTTATCACGCAGGATTGAACCAAGTCAAGCCAGGC
>CBDVDB010000244.1:0-3604 GCA_965372625.1 uncultured Nitrospinaceae bacterium | reverse complement strand
TCTGATTTTTACTTCTTCTAACACTTAACCGCTTTATCTTGTCCCGCCCTAATCAGGTTTTATTTTAGAGTCAATTTTTAAACCCTTGATTATTTTTTGAAATAAAATCACCTTCCATCTAAACATTCATACGAGGGATTCGTGCAGCAAAACGTGCCCTATAAATCGCTGGAACTGCCCCGGGTTGCCCTGGTAGGGATTTTCCTTCTGGTCGCTCTATGGTATCTCACCTGGCGGCTGGGCACCCTCAACCCCGATGCTCTGGTTTTTTCGACTCTCCTCTATTGCGCGGAATTTTACGGATTCGTTACGATATTGATGCATCTTTTTATGACGTGGCGTCTGACGGTTCGTGAACCGCCGCCCGTACCCTTGGAATTGAGCGTTGATGTGTTCATTACCACCATTGACGAACCGGCAACCCTCCTGCGGCGGACTCTGGTGAACGCCATGGAGATGACCTATCCCCATCAGACATGGTTGCTGGATGACGGCAGGCGGCCGGAAATGGCAGCCTTGGCGAAAGAGTTGGGATGTAATTATCTGGGGCGGTCCGACAACGTGGATGCTAAAGCCGGAAATCTCAACCATGCGCTCCAGCACAGTAAGGGGGAATTTATTGCCGTGTTTGATGCGGACCATGCCCCTGGTGAAAATTTCCTCGCACGGACCCTGGGTTACTTTCAGGACGATTCGGTGGCCTTCGTCCAGACGCCGCAGGATTTTTATAATCTCGATTCTTTCCAGCACCACAAACAAAAGAACAACACCCTGGCCTGGCACGAACAGTCAGTGTTTTTCCGGGTTATTCAACGCGGCAAGGATTACTGGAACGCCGCCTTCTTCTGCGGCAGTTGCGCCGTCATCCGGCGTAGCGCTCTGGAGGCCATCGGCGGATTCGCCACCGGTACGGTTACGGAAGATTTGCACACCTCCGTAAAATTACACAAGAAAGGTTTTCGCTCGGTATACCATGCCGAGTCCCTGGCATTCGGCCTTGCCCCTGCCAGCATCGTGCCTTTTCTGAAACAGAGGATCCGCTGGGGCCAGGGCGCCATGCAGGCCTGGAGGCAAGAGGGGGTTTTCTTTTGCCGTGGCCTCACCATGGCGCAACGCATCAATTACCTGGCATCGTCGGTTACCTACTTCGATGGCTGGCAAAAGATTTTTTATTACATGGCGCCGGTAATCGTCCTGACCACCGGCATCATGCCCATCCGAGCCCTGGGTTGGGATTTCCTTTTCCATTTCATACCCTATTTCCTGCTGTCGTTCTGGTTGTTCGAAGAGGTTAACCGCGGATACGGGCGATCCATCGTTATAGAGCAGTACAACATGGCTCGCTTTGCCTCAATGGCATGGTCTACGCTTGCCTTCTTCAAGAAGAATCTTAGTTTTGCGGTAACACCCAAGGGCATTTCACCTTCATCCGTGGCCTCGTGGTACATGGCGCCGCAAAAAATAATCCTGATCCTGAACCTGTTAGCCATCCCTGCGGGAATCGTGTTGTATCTGCTCTATCATCGCCTGCCGCTGGATGGCTTGCTCGCCTGCACGATCTGGGCCTCGGTCAACCTCCTGCTGGCCGCCAGTGTGCTGTTGTTTTCCAAAGGCAGGGCCCATTTCAAACGTGCCGAATACCGATTTCCTATTCCCCTGCCGGCAACTTTGACTCTCAACCATTCCTCCTCAATTGAAATCTATGGAGTGATCGACGATATCTCTGCAACCGGTTTTCGCTTCTATGCCCCTATTCCCGAGTCTGTCCGGGAAGACCATACGGTGGAGGGCGAAATTTTTCTGCCCACGGGACCCCTGCGCTTCCAGGCGGAGATTAAAGCGCTGATACCCGGCACCAACCTGGAGGAACATTATATTAAAGCCATCGGTTGCCGGTTTGATTTGGATAAGCACCAGGAAATCAAGCTTACCCAATTTCTATATGGTTCCAATCTCCAGAGACGGATGAAAGAATTTCAAGAAACCATTTTCACGCCGATAGACCATTTCTCTGGCCTTGCCGCCGTTGCACGGGGTGGGGCCCGTCTGGCTCACTGGGCGCCCATTTCCTACACGCTTGAGGGGAGTGAACCCGGCGAACCGAAGCTCGGCCTGATCGGCGTGAGCAGCGAATCTTCCGAGACTAAACAAATGCTGGTTTACTCACCCCTTCCCGAGAACGCCAGTATGCAGTTGAAACTTCATAGCCGCGGCAGGGTCTCGAAACTTTCTGGAAGGGTAGGCCCGGGCAAACGAATGGATAGTTCGGCATTCCCGATGTATCGTTACGATTTGACCCCCGAGCGCGACGTTTAGTCATGAAACATTCCCACCGGCTCTGCAAAGCAATCCTGATCGCGTTGATCCTCACCCTGTCCGCGGCACCCTCGGGCGCGCTGGCCGGAGATAAGCTGGTCCTTGCCGGGGCCGAGGGCGGAGCCGGCGACACTGAAAATTATTATACCTACGCCGGGCTCGTTGCCCCGCTGGTGGGCGACCATCTGGGTAACGGCCTGGTGCAACGCTACTGGATTGATTTTCTCGGTTACAGTTATGAAACCGATCAAGAGATCGACGCTCAGGCCGTAGGGTTGGAAGGTGCGTTGGGCTATCAAAAATCGGGCCCGGCGGGATGGGGGGCCGCCTACCTGGGACTCAGATACAATAATACAGACCTGTCACCTGATGATCCGGCTAATAGGACTGAGGGCGAGCATCTATGGGTAAAAACCCAACTCGAAGGGGAAATGAATTTTGCGGAAACATGGAAACTCGGCGGCATTGCCAGCTATACCTTCAGCGCCGAGAGTTTCTGGCTGAGGACGCGCCTGTTGCGCCAATTGGAGCAAGGCCTGTCCACCGGTCCCGAAGTGGTCTTCATGGGTGATCCCAATTACCGGGCCTGGCAGTTTGGATGGGTCGTCACGGGATTTAAACCCTGGCAAAATGTTGAGATCGGCCTCAAGGCCGGCGTAAGGATTACGGATGGTACAGCCGTGAACGGATTAGTCGGGATAGAATTGTCTAGAATGTTCTGACAACGGTTTTCGCTGAGTACCCTGCGTCCTCTGTGGTGGAAATTAAAGGTTAGAATTATGGGGCAGGGCGAGGTTTAAAAATTTGCCGCGTTCGCCAACCATCAGGCGTTTGTCTTCTAAATCCTTAATAATACTTTCCAGCTCGGAAGTTTCCACGGAGTTTCCACTTTCTTTTAGATGTACCTGTATCTGATCCAAATTCCGGGGCGCTTCACTGCAGAAGTCAAAAACTTTGCCCGCCGCGCCCTCCAGCCGCAGTTTGACCGGTTGCTCCGCCGACCGTTCATCGTACACGGTGACGAAATCCATCGACTTGGTGAACATAAGATAAGGCAGGTTCCCGGATTGGTGTCGCTGTTTCCAGTACTCGACAGTTTGCTGTAATTCTTCCACCAGCGCCGGGTCGATTTTCAGGTCGGTCTCGAATTCAAAATCGTACGCCACTTTCATGGGATCGATCGTCCCTCCGGCATACACGTAGGGGTAGGCCGCGCCCGGTCCGGTGATGCGAATGCCGTACTCATCCGGCCGGGTGAAGTAGGGACTGAACCGCTCCAGCCAGATGT
>CBDVDB010000243.1:0-3646 GCA_965372625.1 uncultured Nitrospinaceae bacterium | reverse complement strand
CCATCAATTTCTGATAGCAGGTTTTGGAGTTGAGGATTTGGGTAGCGGAATCAAAACCGGTCTGGACATCCGGAAAGATTCCCAGCAGATGGCAAATTGTCGCCGCCTGGTAAGCGATGATGGGTGTGGCGGGTCCTTCTCCGCCGTTCAACGCGGCTTCTCCCAACCCGGCCACTTGCTCCCGGCTGGATGAAACGGCTTTCAGTTCCGTGAACGCCGATTGAATCTGTTGCGCTGTGGGTTCGTTCATTATACTAGTGCAGTCGATTTTCTTTTCCTGTGCTTGCTCTTTCCCGGACTGGATGAACACGTTGGCTTTTTTGTGCACGCCGTAGAGCGTGGTGCCTTCCATGCCGTTGCCGACCAGGGTGGTATCGAACGGTGAATTCCTGGCAACTTCCAACAGGGAATTTGCGAACGCGGGATGAAAATAATGGGTGGCGAGAAAGTTTTCCTTTGCCTGCAGAGGAATCAGCATTTTTTCCAGAGTCGACAGGCAGGTTCGTTTGATAACTTCATCCCGCAAGTGACGCAACCTCTCCAGCGCGGGGTGGCATTGCTCCGCCCCCAGAAAACCGAATCCGAATTTTTCAATCAACTGCGCGCGTTGTTCAAAACTGTGGTTGGCGGGCACGCGGTAATGGTTGATGAGCATATCCTCGAAGGTGATGCCGTGCTTGGGCGGCAGGGGCAGGGCGGAATGGCCGTAGGCCGGAAGCCCCAACTGCGCGATCACCGGAATGGCATAAAAACCGAAATAAGGTATGCGCTGAAACCCGTCGAACGCATCGGCGATCTGCAGGAGCCGGTCCAGCTTGACCTTTCGTTTTTGCGTGGTGCGGTCCAGCGCCCGCCAGTACCCGAGAGTTTCCTCCGCCGTCTCGAGCTTGATGCGCGAGGCGATCAGGAACACGGCGGCGCGGACGTCTGACACCGATTGTTCCAGCAGGAGAGTCAGCCCGTCCTCCGCCTCGTCACGGGTGAGGTTCTTGCTGAGCCGGGGGCCGGTGGCGATCTTTTCGATGTAGGCCCGCATGCGTTCTTCGGGGGCGTCCGATTGGGGTGTGGTGCGTTTCATATTGCCGCCTTATTCTAGTTTGCGCGCCGAATTTGGAGTATGATATTAAATTCGACAATCACTGTGATTATATGATGGAAACGTCTATTGAGGAACAATTAAGCGAGATTGCCGGCGCGACGCGTCCGGTGAGCGTACTCCTGGTGTACCCCAGCACCAGCGAGGTGGCGCTGGCCAACCTCGGCTTCCAGCGGGTATTCAGTCTGCTGAACGCCATCGACGGGGTGACGTGCGACCGCTTCAACCTGCCGCCGGGCTGGGACCCCTCCACGCAAAAACTGAAATCCGATCAACTGCGTTCGCACGATTTGGGCCGCCCGCCGCTGGATTTCGACCTCATCGCGTTTTCCATTTCGTTCGAGCCGGATTATCTGAATACGGTCTTGATCCTCGACTATTTCGGCATCCCGCTGGACCGCGCCGAACGTGGACGGCAGTACCCGCTGGTCGTCGCCGGAGGATCGGCGTTGTTCATCAACCCGGAACCCCTGGCGGGTATTCTCGATTTGTGTTTCATCGGCGAAGGCGAGGGTATGGCCGAGAAATTTTTTCATCACCTCACCCATTCCCGGTGGAGCGACCCGCGCGAAATTTTAAAGGAGTTGGCGCAGCAACCCGGCATCTATGTCCCGCAATTTTACGATCCGGTGTATGACAACGAAAAGCAGACGCAGCTCGAGGCCGAGCCGTTTGTATCCCGCCGGGTGGCGCGCCAATGGGTGCCGGAGGGTTCGCCGGAGTTGTGCACCCATTCAGAAATGCACGAAGAGGCGACGGCGTTCAAGGACATGGCGTTGATGGAGGTGACGCGCGGGTGCATCTGGGCCTGCCGCTTCTGCACCGCCGGGTTCATCTACCGCCCGCCGCGCGAACCGGATTTGACCCAAACGTACGAATCGCTGGCGCGCGTCCTGAATGAACAGGGCAAGGCCGCCTCGACTATCGGGCTGGTCGGGCCGTCGGTCACCGATCATCCGCAACTCTTGAACCTGGCCAGGCGGCTGGTGGCGGAGGGCAAGAAGCTTTCGTTTTCATCCCTGCGCATGGAAACGCTGACCGGTGAACTGGTGGATTTGATCCTCCGCAGTGGACAAAAAACCGTGACGATGGCGATCGATGCGCCGTCGGAGCGCATGCGCGACGTCATCAATAAATCGGCGAGTGACGATTTCATTATCGACAAGTGCCGTTTTCTGACGGAGAAGGGCGTACTGCATCTCAAAATTTATTCGATCATCGGCCTGCCGACGGAGGAGGAGGAGGACATCGACCAGTTCATCCGTCTGGTCGAGAACATTCAAAAAGTTTACGTGGAAACCTGCCGCAAGCGCGGCAATATCGGTTCGGTAACGATCAGTCTGAGTCCGCTGATACCGAAGCCGGGGACGCCGTTTCAGTGGCACCCGATGGAGAGCGTGGCGGTCCTTAAAAAACGATTCATGAAAGTGCGCAAGGCGCTGGGCAAACTGCCGAACATCGAACTCAGTTTTGGATCGCCCAACGAAGCCTACCTGCAGACCTATCTTTCGCGGGGCGACCGGCGGGCGCTGTCGTTTTTCAAGGAATACCTCGCCAACGGCCACGACGAAAAAGCGGCGTTGCAGAAAGTCGAACCGCATCCCGATCACACCGTGTACCGTCAATTCGGCAAGGACGATCATCTGCCGTGGGACATCATCGATCACGGTTATTTTGCGAAATTTCTCTGGCAGGATTACCAGCGCGCCCTGCGCCACAAGCACACGCCCGTGTGCGACACCGCCACCTGCAAAATCTGCGGCATCTGCTGACGCCGGGAGATCCGCCATGGCCGATCCCATCGACTTCGACAAAATGGAAAAGCTGCCGGCAGAGTGCCGGTTTTTCGACGTGAACGCGCTGTGGTATTTTCCCCACCGCTGGGCGGTGCGCCTGTTGGCTCCGTTGCCGGTTTCCGCCAATACGATTACGATGCTGGCGCTGGTGATGGGTTTGATTTCAGCCGCGTTTTATTTTTCGCATGTCGAGAACGGGCTGGTGTGGGGTGCGTTGTTTCTGTACGGAAAATTATTTCTCGATAACGTTGACGGCAATCTCGCGCGCCTGCGGGGTGAGGAGTCGCGCCTCGGCCGCTTTCTCGATTCGTTTTCCGATTTTACGATTTCGGTATTGGTGTACGGTGCCATCACTTTTCGGTTGGCCCAGGGCTCAACGGATGCCGCTTTCATCTGGACCCTGGGATTTCTGGCGCTGGTGAGCAGTCTTCTGCAATGCAGTTACTGGGTATTTTATTACGTGAGTTATACCGGCTGGGTGGGATCGTATTCCCAGAACCGCCCGGACGAAACGGTGATGCACGAAGACCGGCAGTCCGTGGCATCGGGCGAGGTATCCGGTGCCGTTTATTTTCTGCAACGGTTTCACAATATCGCTTACGGCTGGCAGGATGCGCTGATCGCGGGGCTGGACCGCGTCAGCCGGAAAGCGGCGGGTTATCGGGAGAGTCCCGAGCACCGGAAGCGCTGGGTCGCGGACAAAACGTTTCTTACCTGGATGGGTCCGTTGTGCGTGTGCACCAACACCATGGGC
>CBDVDB010000242.1:0-3678 GCA_965372625.1 uncultured Nitrospinaceae bacterium | reverse complement strand
ACCGTCCATCCCGGAAAAAAAGAATCCAGCAGCACCAGAAAACCCCGGCCCTCCTGTTTCGTTTTTACCGTTACGCCGTTGGGGCGGTAGGTTACGGAAGCCACGCTCCCGTTGAAATGGACCGACGGCTCGAAAGGGACGGACTCGCCGAGCAACACTTCCGCCCGCGGGTCAAACGATTCATCATAATAAGCGTCCAGAATTTTTGCATCTTCTTCCAGTTTCATTCGACCCACCAGAAAAGCCCGGGGAAGAGCGTCTTCCAATACTTTGACGCGGGAGGGCAGAATCAGGGGTTTTCCTTTGCCATAAAAAAACGTCGGCGTGTCTATATCCACCCGGTATTTCACGTTACTCCGCTTTAAAATCCGATACCGCTCGTCAGGCTTCGCTTTGATGAGTCCATGGTACCATTCCACATGTTTTCTTAATTCCAAACCCAGGCCCGGCAGTCCCCCCGCATGTTCCACTCCTAAAACCATCCCGGCAAACGGACGAAGGTACTGCTTGGCCAGATTGATTTCATCCATCCAGGTGGGCCCGATGGGATTCATGTCAGGATTCGGCGTTTTTACGATCATTCCCGAATAAATTCTGTATTTTCCGGATGAGTTTTCCACGATGTCCATGAACAAGGGCGGGGTTTCATAAAATTTCCGGTCAATCGTCGGCAGGAGCTTTAAATCCTTTGCGCCCAGATCCGTGACCAGCAGAAGACAGACCAAAGCCGCAAACACCGTAGAGCTTATTTTCCTGTAATAGAACATCACTAAAGCGAAGCAAAAGACGAGAAGAATGACCAGAGGAAGTTCAGGATCAAGATAGTTTTCCCCCATCCCCAGATATAAAACTAATCCGAACAGGAGCATCAACAGAGTCAGGACCGGAACAATACTCAACCGGCGTTCCCGCACCTCCCGAATCAGCGCATCCAGAACATATCCCGAAAGAAAAACCGCCGCAAACGATGAGATGAAAAAGTATTTTTCCGGGAACCGGAACATATTCAACAGAGGAACCCAGGGATAAACCAACTCATAAAGAGGGTTATACTTGCCGAGCGCCAGGATAATCCCGCCAATGAAAACCGCCATCCAGAAGCGAATCGGTTTTTCCTTGTGAAAAATCCATCCCAACAGAATCAACGCCAGACCCAATACCCCCATATATAATGTCTGAAGAAAACCCGGAAACCACGATGGATACTCCCGCGTGTTCAACAAGTCGCCATAATCGGGAGACACCGCCAGAGTCGACAGCTTGGAGAGGCTTAAAGAAGATGCCACATGGGATTCATAACTCAAACCCTGATCCCGGAAGGAATGTTCGACCAACTTGGCGGTCGGAATTAACTGCAGAGCGGCCAGACCCAGAGCCAGGATCACCGCCAACCCCAGGGTCCCTGCAATCCGCGCCATTCCGGAAAATCCTGGAGCCCTCGGTAAAAAACAGACCGAATGAACATACAATAACAGCATGGTCATAATACAGATTTCCGGGCAGGCCGCCAAAGTCTGAGCGGCGATGGCGAGTACCAGCCCCATCAAATAACCGATCTGTCGGCGCATCCAGAATTGATGCAAAAACCAGAAAATCATCGGTAGCCAGACTGCGGCCAGGAAGAAATTGCTGAGCAGGACCGAGGCCACCATAAACCCGCTCAACATACCGGTGATCCCGCAACACAATGCCGCTATCAAAGATATGCCCCAGCTCCGCGCCAGCAAAAACGAAAAAAATCCCAGAATCAAAAAATGAGCCAAGTAAAACAAGTTCAGCGCCAGAGTCGTATCCTTTAAAAAAAGGAAGATGGAGGGGGGATAAAACACGCCGGGATGAAACCCCGCCATAAACGGCATGCCACCGTAGACATGGGTGCTCCAATAAGGAATCGACCCATCCTGAAATGACTTGGCGAGAAAGTATTTGAAGGGAAAGGTCACCAAAGTGAAATCCCGGTAAAAAATCACTTTATCCCCGAACAACATCGGGCTGAAAAAAGCCACCGCCAGCGCCAGCAAAACCCCCAGGCCCAGAGCGTCTCCCGGCACCCTTAAGGTTTCCTTTGATTGATTCACCCGTCTCATCCACATGAATAACATCCACGCCTTATTCAAGTTTTCATATTAGCGGGGAAGCCATTGATTTTCATGAATTTTCGAAACATACCCCTTAATTATGATACCGAAACCACCGGGCAAGGAAAGGCTTAAAAGTTGAAAGCTGGATTGGATCAGGCAGGCCCATCAAAATATGGAGGGAATTTCCGATGAAACATATTTCCGAGAGCAACCGGGAAGAACATCATGAGGGCAAAAAAAAACTCTCCCCACCCTTGCGGGTGAAGAGAGCCTTTTAACTTAAACCTGAATCAACTCCTTAGGTAATCGCTCCAAGGGACGTCATGGTGAACGTGTTGGTGGAGTTGGTATTCGCCGCTGCAGCCGCGAAAACAGTCTCATTACCACTACCGGAAACACTTACATCAGTTGACTGGATGTAGCCATAGGACGTAGCGGTGTAAAACCCGGAAACACATGTAGCGGCAGATCCATTATCCGCCCAGTAAGCTTTACAGGCCAGATAAACGTTATGCAGATTGGACTTGGCGTCTGAATCATAAGCGCGCGACTTGTACTGGTTGAACTGCGGGATAGCGATAGCCGCCAAAATACCGATGATGGCGATAACGATGAGCAGTTCGATCAAGGTAAAACCTTTTTGATTTCTAAATTTAGTCATGCTGTTTACTCCTCCTGAAGCGTCAATAAAATTTGCGGTAAAACCAAAAGCTTATTGGGACTTTCCCCAAACTCTAAATCTTGTATTCGGTTTTGTCTTTACAATGCAATACCAATGCCATTCCCTGAAAAATTATCTAAAAAATACAGTTTGATCCAACTTTTCAATAGGTTAGAAGGTCCCCACTGACTTCCCTCCCGGCCATTTTCCTTGGGAAAACTCTCAAAAATGACAATTTTTGTCACCCTTGAAGACAAAAAATGTGAGACCCCAATTGGGGAAAGGGGTTGCGCCACATGACAGGGTATCTTTCCACAATTTGCCTGAAGGTGAGTCATTTTCATGGTTCCAATAAGGACTGAATCCATCATTAATAAGCTCAGTATTTGACACACTCGATTAGGATATGGTGCCATTTGAATCAAGACTGAAGGTATTCGTACTGTTTGTGTTCGAGGCGCTGGATGCAAAAACATATTCATTACCACTACCGGAAATACTTACATCTGTAGACTGGATGTAGCCATAGGACGCAGCGGTGTAAAACGCAGAGGTACAACTGCCAATAGAATCGTTATCCGCCCAGTAAACCTTGCAAGCCAGATAAATATTGTGCAGATTGGCCTTGGCGTCTGAATCGTAGGCGCGCGATTTGTACTGGTTGAATTGCGGAATGGCAATCGCGGCTAAAATCCCGATAATGGCGATAACGATCAGTAATTCAATCAGGGTAAACCCACTATCAGAACCGGAGGGTCCTCTCCCTGGTTTTTTCAATAGAGTCACTCTTTCCATTCTCTTTCTCCTCAGTTTTCTTAACATATTCGCAGGATATGCAAAGAAAATGCCATCTCCGCCCCAACTTCCAGTATAAGGAGCAACTTCTAATTTATCAATCCGTTATATTTTGAATTTCAAAACCCTCCCCTCCAAAAA
>CBDVDB010000241.1:0-3686 GCA_965372625.1 uncultured Nitrospinaceae bacterium | reverse complement strand
CGTCATTTTCACGTTGCGATTGACGTAGTAAGCCATAAGGCGACTCCTAGTTCCAGGCCAGGATGACAATCCCCGTCACCACGACATTAACCAGTGACAGGGGAAGAAGAATCTTCCATCCCAGTTTCATGATCTGGTCATAGCGGAACCGCGGCAGGGTCCAGCGAATGACCATTTGTACAAAAATAAACAAGGTGACCTTGCCGAAGAATACGCTGATATGAAGCAGCATGACGATCAGATTGGCAATATTGTCACCCAGAAAATCAAATATGGACAGCAGGGTGGCGGTGGTCAGAAACGGAATATGCCACGCTCCAAAAAACAGGATGGTCACAATCGCGCCGATCGTCACCATCTCGATGAATTCGGCCATGAAAAACATGCCGAACTTGATCCCGCTGTATTCGGTAAAATAACCCGCAACCAGTTCCGATTCGGCTTCCGGGGCATCGAAAGGGATGCGTTTGTTTTCGGCGATGGACGCCGCGAAGAACATGAGGAATCCCAAGGGCTGCAGAAAGATGCCCCACCGCAGAAATTCTTCCTGCGCCGCGCCGATTACGGTCAATTGCATGGAGCTGTACACCATCAACACGCCGATGATGGTCAGACCCATCGTCACTTCGTACGAAATCATCTGTGAAGCGGTGCGCATGGCCCCCAGCAGGGACCAGTTGTTGTTGGAGCTCCAGCCGGCGACCACATAACCATAGGTGGCCAGGGACGCGATGGCGAACACGAACAGCAGGCCGACATCGAGGTCCGAGATCACCAGGTTCACTTCTTGTCCCCACAGTAGGTATTGCCCGCCGAACGGGACCACGGCAAAGGTCAGCAGGGCGGGGACGAGTGCGATGACGGGGCTAATCGTATGCAGGACTCTGTTAGCGCCCTGCGGGATGAAGTCTTCCTTGGTGAACATCTTGATGGCGTCGGCTATGATATGAAACAGGCCCAGGGCGGTGAATCCCATAATATCGGCCCGGTTGGCGCCGATGCGGTCCTGCATCATGGCGCTCTGCTTGCGTTCCACCCAGGTCAGAATGGGTGCAAAAAAGCCGACGGTGATCACCAATATAAAAATAATTTTGACCATCGTAATGGCCAGATCAATCCACATGATGCGTTATCCGAACCTCAGTTCAACGGACCGATCAACGGTTGCCGTTTGTTGACGGGGTAATCTTTGCGCAGAGGATGGCCCTTGAACCCTTCGTAAAGCAAAATACGTTTCAGGTTGGGATGCCCCTTGAATTTGATGCCGTAGAGGTCCCAAACCTCCCGCTCGAACCAGTTGGCCGACTTGTACAACGGCACCAGGGTATCCACCAGGCATTCTTCCTCCGCCACGGGAACTTTCAACCGTACCCGATGATTATGCACCGAAGAATAGAAGTGGTAGACGACCTCGAACCGTTGCGGTTTGCGGTCCATATAATCGACCGCCGTCAGGTCCATCAAAAAATCCATACCGAGGGCGGGATCGTCCTTCACGAAGCGCGCGACTTCGACGATCTTTTCCTTCGCAACGGTGACGGTCTGGTCTCCGCGAAAATTATGATCTTCGTGAACCGTGTCTCCGAACCGGTCCTTTATTTTCTGGATAATGTGGGTATCACTCATGGTTGATTAATGACCGATCACTCCCAGTCGAGTCCTCCCCGGATCCACACGTACATCAGCCCGACGCCGAGAATGAGGAGAAACACCACCATTTCAATCAGGCCGAACCAGCCGAGCTGTTTATAAAGAATGGCCCAGGGGAAAAGGAAAACCGCTTCAATGTCGAACAGGATAAATAAAACCGCGACCAGGTAGAACTTGACTGAAAAACGCTGGTAGGGAGAAACAATCTGGGATTCGCCGCATTCGAACGGTTCCATTTTGTCGGCGAATTTACGTTTGGGGCCTAAAATTGAGGTGGCAACCAGCATCCCCACGGCGATTCCCGTTGAGATCAGAAAAAGAATGGCCGCGCCTGTATAGGATTCCAGCATGCGTTTGCTCCGTTAGGGTTGCAACCTCAATCCGCGGGGGTTACTCCCCGCCAAGTCCGGTATAAACAGCTACCGGATTTGGCCCGCAATATTCTCCAGAGGAGCCTCGGGCAAAATCCGGTAAAATCTTTTAAAACCAATACTTTATCAATTTGTCCGGAAGGGGACAGGTCCCTGAAAAGACTAGCAAAATGGTGACGCTGGATACTATTCTATTGGAGGGTTTGATGTCAATGAAAAAGCGTTAAAATCAGCCGCTTTCCAAGGGTTTTGCCGTTCAAAATCCGGAGTCAAGTAGGGGCTGTCTGTGCGGATTCTCATGCCCGGCGTCCGGCTTGCCAGAGCGGTCTAAATTGGGTAAGGTAAAACCCTTATTTTTTTGGCGGGTAAATGGGTTTGTTGAGGCGAGAGGGGTCGGATGATCTATTTGAACAGGTCTAAAGGGTGGCGAAACCTATGCCGGGTTCTCGGACTGGGGATGGTACTGGGGTGGAGTTTTCCGGCACAGGCCGGGGATGGCGGAAACAAGTGTTACCAACGGAATTATGCTTTCAATGTGGTGCTCGAAAACGACCAGTGGGGCAGTGGTTACGACAAGCATTATACCCACGGCCACCGCCTCTCTTTCCTGGAATCCAGGGAAGAGGTGAAGGACCCAAAATCCTGTACCCCGGAGCAGCGGGAAAAGGAATCGGGAGGGCTCGATTTCATACGCAATGCCCTCACTTCCTTGCTGGGTGAGGACGCGTCTTTCAAACCCGATCAGATCAGTTTAATCCTGGGCCAGAATTTCTTTACCCCTCAAAATATCGCCGCCACCCGCCTGGTATCCAATGACCGTCCCTACGCCGGTTGGCTGTATTTCGGCATCGCGGTGAGCCATGTACGCCAGGATAAAACCGTTCCCACTCTCGATACCGTCGAGCTGGATTTGGGCATCGTCGGTCCGGAATCCTATGCCGGGGACATTCAGGTATGGTGGCATGATACGGTCAATGGGCCCCCGGTCAATGGTTGGGACAACCAGCTCAAAAACGAGCCGGGAATCATGGTGAATCTGGAGCGCAAATGGCGTCTCGAGGTCACCCCTCACAATTACCGGGGTCTGCAGGTGGATCTTCTGCCGAGTGTGGGCGCGGCACTGGGAAATGTTCATACCTTTGCCGCCGCCGGGGCGATGCTCCGTTTGGGATTGAATTTATCGGGGGACTATGGCCCGCCGCGCATCCGGCCCGGCTTGCAGGGGTCTGATTATTTCAGGACCCCAAAAGACAAATCCATCTTCTGGTATGGCTATGTCGGGGTGCAGGGAAGGGCGGTGGCCGCCAATATCTTTCTCGACGGCAACACCTTCACCGACAGCCACAGTGTCGACAAAAAATATTTCGTGGGGGACCTCCAGGCGGGTTTTGTCCTGGCGATTTATGATTTCCGGATGAGTGTCTCCCAGGTCTATCGCTCCAAGGAATTTGACGGCCAGGATAAAAGCGACCAGTTCGGCGCCGTCAACCTCTCCCTCGCGTGGTAGCGACACAGTAGCGGCGCAAAAAAACGCCCTGCCTTTTTTCAAGGGCAGGGCGTTTTAATTTAAAACCCGGCGTTGACCTACTCTCCCACACAGTCTCCCGTGCAGTACCATCGGCGCTGGAGGACTTAACTACCGTGTTCGGAATGGGAACGGGTGTG
>CBDVDB010000240.1:0-3700 GCA_965372625.1 uncultured Nitrospinaceae bacterium | reverse complement strand
AATTATTTTTTTACTTTCAGCTCTTTGAGTTGATCCCCCGACCATTTAATGGAAAGGCGGCTCCGGCCTTTGTGCGCCTTTTTCTGGAATGCGGAGCCGAACACGAGCGGTAATGAAACACTGGGTTCGACAAACGCCATGCTGAAATTGGCCTGCTTGTTGACCTTGCCCCAGGACTGGGCTTCGGCCAGGGTACTACCGCTGAGGCCTCCCCAATGCGGCGCGTCGGTGGTCATCTGAATGGCGTATTTGTGGCCGCCGGTATCTTTTCCGAAAAGGTAACTCATCACAATCGAATCGTTGATATAATTTTTCGGCACGCCGCCCGCCACGTAAAACGCCGCGGTCCTTTTGGATTTCACGACGATCTGGGTGATTTCATAATTGTCGCGGATGGCATCGATGGTGATCGGTTGCCGCCCGGCTTTCTTGGAATCCACATAATGCTCAGTCAGGCCGATACCGATGCTGGAATCATTGAGCGCCGGACAAAATATCGGCACGCCCCTTTTGCGGGCGGTCACCAGAATCGAATCCTTGTCGTCGATCACTTTGGAGAGAAGGAATAAAAACTCCCGGCTGGAATATTTTCGGGAAGGCAGGCTGTCGGCAAACGTGCCGATCAGGGAATCGAATTGGGCAAACTTTTCCTCATCGACATAGGTGTCATAGATGCGATTGATCAGCAAATCCCGCAGTTTCGTGTCATCGGCCTCGGGACTGCCGAAATAATGTCCGGCGCCCATAGCCGCGTAAAAATCCTGATACAGGATGGCGCCGGTGGCAACCACCACGTCCACCATATTGTGGTGAATCATATCCCGAATGACTTTCCGCAGGCCGGCGGCGATCAGCGGTCCAGCCAACCCCAGCATGATCGTCGGGCGTTGCTTGTCCTTGAGCATTTTTTCAAAAATATTGGCGCACTGGCCCACATTACGAGCCTGGATCGAGGTGTTCTGATAGGCCTCTACCAAGTCGGCCACATTTTTTATTTTTTCGAAATCAATAGGAGTGATTCGAGTCTTCAGGAGGGATTTTTTCTTATTTCTATCTTGTGGGCTCAGGGGGTGAATATTTTTTAAGTAATCTTGATAGGCCATCGTTTCTCCGCGCTTGAAAGAATAAAGCCGGAATAATAGCGTGCCTCCCCCTTCAGGTCAAGCCCTGCCGGTCAGTGAGCAACAACGCTTAATAATTCAAAAACCCCCGTCACAAACGAGAACAAAGGTCCTTGGAATGTGATGCCGTGTCCACCTTTTCGATGGCTTCCAGGATTTTTCCCTGCTCGTCGATCACATAGCTGATGCGGGAGGCGTGACCGTCGTCTTTGCTTTGGATGGCGTGGTAGGCCATGGCGATTTCCCGCCCGACGTCGCACAACAGGGGATAGGGGAGGTTGAATTTTTCCGCGAAAGCTTTATTTTCCGCCTCGCTGTCCAGGCTGACTCCCAGAATCACGGCGCCTTTTTCCTGGAACTTTTCGAAATCGTCGCGAAAACCTTTGCCCTCCATGGTGCATCCCGGAGTATCGGCTTTCGGGTAAAACCAGAGGATGACTTTCTTGCCTCGAAAATCTTTCAACGTGACTCGGTTTCCATTGTGGTCGTTGACCAGAAAATCGGGCGCTTCGCTACCTACTTCCAGCATGGCTATTCTCCTTCCGAGCAACTTACGGATCAGGGTTTTAAACACAAATTTGATGAGGGACCAGCGCAACACAATAATTAGATGCCAGGAAGAGGGTTAGGAAGTAAATTTTTTTCAGGAAGACGGTGATTCCGGGTCTTCTTTCCTGCCGGACGATTGGGAGCGGTCTTTGTTGACCCCCCGGCCGAGAAAGGAAGTCAGATCGACGCCAAAATAACGAAACGCGGCCAGAATAATGGCGCAGGCCGCCGCTTCGTCCAGATTGCCGACAATGGGAAAATTATCGGGGATAATTTCAAAAATACCCGCACCGGGATTCAGCAGATACACCAGGCTGAGCAGTCCGGCCAGAACGACCAGTATGTTTTTGATCATGAGAGGCTCTCCGCCTGCGCTCCGGGTCCGTCGGCTTTCACCAGAGCGGCGATTTTTTTACCCAGAACCAGGTCTTCCGACCGGGTGATTTTGATATTCAGCTCCGAGCCGGGAACCACTTTCACTTCTTTTCCCAGATGCTCGATCAACGATCCTTCATCGGTCCCATAAAATCCATCGGCCTGAGCTTTTTGAAAGGCTTCCCCCAGCAGGGAATACCGGAACGTCTGCGGGGTTTGAACACGCCATAAGCCGGTGCGGTCGACCGTGCGCTCGACCCGGCCGTCGGCGCTCACCTTTTTGATGGTATCGCTCACGGGAATGGCGGTGATCGCCGCCCCAAAATCACGGGCCGCCGCGATGGTCTCGCTGATCAAATCCGGCGGGACAAACGGCCGGACACCGTCGTGAACGACAACGATCTCCGTTCCGGGGTCAAGACTCCGCCAACCGTTGTAGACCGAGTCCTGCCGCTCCTTTCCTCCCAGGACCACTTGAGTCACTTTGGGGTAAGAAACCTGAATCTGCTGTTGCGCCTGCATGACTTCCTTTTCGGAAACGACCAGCACCACTTCGTCCACCTCTGAACATTGTTCCAAGACGGACAACGTGTAATGAAGGATGGGTTTGCCGTCCAGCAGTAAAAACTGCTTGGGAATATCGGAACCCATTCGCAGCCCCAGTCCGGCAGCGGGTATGATGGCAGAAACTTTCATAAATACCAAGCGCCCGGGATCGGGCTTCAGATTATTTTTTGGAACGGGTCAGTTTTTTCAGAATGCTGTCACTACGGGAAATATTGACGTTGGCCTTGCGCCTCAAATCCCCCAGGGCCTTCAAGACGGCCTTGTTGTCACCGCCGCCGCCCTGCGAAGCCAGGAGTTGCTCCAGCTTGCCCTGCTCTTCGGCAATGGCTTTCAGAATTTCGATCAGCTTGGTAATTTTATCACGGGTCAGATTGGCCTCGAGCCTTCCTTCAGTGATTTTCAGCAGGGACGAATCCACCTTCTGGCTGACTTCGCTCGTTTTAGCCACCATGGCTCTGATAGATCCATTCACATCGACAGTCTGGCTCTGAATGGCCTGCAATCCCTCGGCAAGTTTGTTGATTTTCTTATCCGTGATCAGGAGGTTTTGCTTGATCAAATCTGTATTCTGAACCGCCTGATCGTTTTGTGCCTGCAGCGCCTGCTGGGTTTTATCGATCTCCGCGAGCCGTTTATCCAATATCGCCTTGAGAGCCACCATGGTATCGCGGGCGAACTTGACGTTTTCATCGGACTTCACCTGATTACCTCCCAGGGCATCCATTTTAGTAGAGGCGGTTTCCTGCTCTTTCAAGCTCTTGGAGAGAATTTCGATGATTTTTTTATTTTGTTCACTCAGGGCTTTGCTGTTGGCCCCCAGCCCCGCTTGCAGGGAGGCCAGAACCTCGCTGTCTTTGGACCCGCCCTTGGCCATTTCCGTCATTACGGCAATGGATTTGTCTATCCGGGTATTTTGTTTGTTTAAATTCCCTTCAATTTGCTTTCCCAGGGATCCCAGGTTTTTCTGATTATTTTTGATCAACTCCTGGAATGAACTCTGGTTGAGCTTGGCGACCTGCTCCATGTCATTGGCCATGCTCTCTTTCAAAATCTTGAGGTTGGCGCTGATGTCCTGTTTGATCGCGTCC
>CBDVDB010000239.1:0-3715 GCA_965372625.1 uncultured Nitrospinaceae bacterium | reverse complement strand
TCTTTGAGGGTCTTGCCGGATTTTTCGACTTGCGCTTCGATGTAGTGAAAGCGTTCGATGAATTTGTTGTTGGTGCCGCGCAGGGCTTCCTCGGCGTCGATCTTTTTATGCCGCGCGATGTTCACCAGCACGAACAGGATGTCGCCCAGTTCCCCGGCGATGTCGCCGTCCTTGCCGCTCAGCACCGCTTCTTTAAACTCGGCGACTTCTTCGTCCAGCTTGGCGAACACGTCCCTGATCTCCTGCCAGTCGAAACCATGCTTGGCGGCTTTCTTGGTGAGCTTCTGCGCGCGGGCGAGTGACGGCAGGTGCTTCGGTACGCTGTCGAGCACCGATTTATGGTCCCGGTTCGCCTTCTCGCTGATTTTGATGTGCTCCCATTGATCGATCACCGCTTCCGGCGTATCCGCTGTGCCGTCTTCAAATACGTGAGGGTGGCGCCGCACCATTTTTTCCGCGAGGTTGTCGATCACATCGGTGATGTCAAACTCCTTTTGCTTCTCGGAAATCTTGGCGTGAAACAGGATCTGGTACATGAGGTCGCCCAGTTCATCTTTAATTTTTTCCGGCTGATTGCCGTCGAGCGCTTCCAGCGTCTCGTAGGCCTCCTCGACCAGATAAGGTTTGAGCGATTCGCGCGTCTGTACGATGTCCCATGGGCACCCATTTTCACCCATGAGAGTATTAACGATGGCGCACAGTTTTTTAAAGGCTGATTCAGGGGTGTCACTCATGTCAGATCACTTCCTCCGGTGCGGTTATGAATTCGACGATCACCGAGTCGGCGAGAAATAAACCCTCGCGGGTCAGTGCGGCCCGGCCGCCGCGCAACTCGATCAATCCCATTCCTTCCAGACGTGTCACCGTATCGCCGAACGCTTCATGAAATGAGATATCGAACTGTTGCTGAAAAGTTGAGAGGTTGAGTCCTGCGCGCAGGCGCAGGCCGAGCATGACGGTTTCGCCCATGCGTTGGCGGCGGTCCGGCGTCTCGCGCGACGCCACCGCTGTTGCGGTTTCGTTGATGTGCTTAATATAGCGGGCGGGCAGGTTTTCATTTTTAATTCGCTTGCCATTAAGGCCGGATGATGCTCCCGCGCCGAGCCCCAGGTACTCGCCGTTGTTCCAATAGATCAGATTATGCCGGCACTGTTTTTCTGGTTTCGCATAATTGGAAATTTCATAATGGCCGTAACCGGCACCGGTGAGAGTGTCGATGGCGATCTCATACAGCTCCCGCTGAAAATCGTCCGGCGGCATTTTCAATTGGCCCTGTTCCTGCTGTTTGTGGAAGACCGTGCCCGGCTCGATGGTCAGGTTGTAAGCCGATATATGATCCGGTTCCAGGGCCATGGCCTTTTGTAAATTGGATTTCCACAATTTGGCTGTTTGGCCCGGCAAACCGAACATGAGGTCGAGCGACAGGTTGTCGAATCCCGCCTGCCGCGCCCGCTCGACGGTGAGATAAACTTCGTCCACCGTATGCACCCGCTCCAGCCTTTGCAGTTCATCGGGATCAAAGGACTGCACGCCGACGCTGAGGCGGTTGAATCCGGCATCGCGCAATTGCGTAAGATCGCTCTGCGGGATGGTCGCCGGGTTAGCCTCGCAGGTGATTTCGGCCGCCGGGTCCACCTCAAAATACTTATGACAGGCTTCCAATAGGCGGGCCAGATCGGCAAAGGCCAGGGTGGTGGGGGTGCCGCCGCCGAAAAAGATCGTGGCTACGCGTGGGTTTGCCGCTTGCCGGGCATAATGCTCCATTTCGATGAGCAGGGCTTTTACGTAGGACTCCATCTCCGCCTCGTCGATGTTGTGGGAGTTGAAATCGCAGTAGCCGCATTTGTGCAGGCAATAGGGAATGTGAAGATAAAGACCGATGGGGTCCATAGGGCGATCCGTACTTGGTTTATGGCCTGTCCTACTATACAATTTATTCAGTTGAAAAAAATCGATCCGCCTATCTTAAAAGGGAGTGAACGCAAGTATTTTAGCCTCCAAGAGCAAAGGATTCAAATCGGGTTACGCCAGCCTCATCGGCAAGCCCAACGTGGGAAAATCCACCCTGCTGAACCATCTGGTTGCCCGCAAGCTGGCGGCCATTTCCCGGCGGCCCCAGACCACCCGCAACAAGATCACCGGCATCTGTCATCTGCCCGGCGGCCAGATCATCCTGATGGATACGCCCGGCATTCATCAATCCACCAGCATGTTCAACCAGGCGATGGTGAAAACCTCGATGAGCACCTACGGGGACGTCGACGTCATCCTGTTTATGATCGACGCCAAACAGAAGTTCAAGCCGGAAGACGCATTTGTGCTGGATTCCTTAAAAAAGGTTAAGGCCCCGGTTTTTCTGGTGATCAACAAGATCGACCTGGTGCCCAAACCGGAGTTGCTGCAATTGATTGAAACCATGAACCAGCGGGCGGTTTTTACCGATATCATTCCCATCTCCGCGTTGCAGGAGGACGGTCTCGATATTCTTAAAGAGATTCTGCTCCAGCACCTGCCGGAGGGGCCGCAGTATTTTCCCGAGGATATGATAACCGATTGTCCGGAGGAGTTTCTGGTGGGAGAGATCATCAGGGAGAAAATCATCGGGCTCACTCATTTAGAAGTGCCCTATGCCGTGGCGGTGGTGGTGGAGGGCATGCGCGAGGGCCAGAAGGGGGTAATCGTCATCGATGCCACCCTTTACGTTGAAAAGGCGTCACAGAAGAAGATCATCATCGGGGAAAAAGGGGCTTTGCTCAAAAAGATAGGGTCCCAGGCGCGTGTAGAAATTGAGAAACGTTTGGGCAGTAAAGTGTATCTAAACAGCTTTGTGAAGGTCCGGGAACGCTGGCGGGAAAATGCCCGCTATTTGAAAGAATTCGGATATACCCATGGTCAGCATTAAAAGAGACGACGAAATCGAGATCATGCGCCGCTCCGGCAAGCTGGCGGCGGAGGTCCTGCTGATGATCGCCCCGTACATCAAACCGGGGGTGACGACCAACGAGCTCAATGACCGGTGCCATGATTTTATCATCGAGAACGGAGCCATTCCGGCGCCGTTGAATTATCGGGGATTCCCGAAAAGCATCTGCACCTCGGTGAACGAGGAAATTTGCCATGGCATCCCCTCGGACCGCAAGCTGCGCAACGGGGATATCGTGAATCTGGATATCACGACGATTGTCGACGGATTTCACGGCGATACCAACCAGACCTTTTTTGTCGGCTCGCCCCGCAAGCAGGCCAAGAAACTGGCGGATGCCACCCTGGAAGCGCTCCATAAGGCCATTGCCGTGGTCCGGCCGGGAGCGCGGCTGGGCGATATCGGAGCCACCATCCAGCAACATGTGGAGCCTAAGGGCTATTCCGTGGTGCGTGAGTTCTGCGGCCACGGCATCGGCCGTAAATTCCACGAGGACCCGCAAGTCCTGCATTTCGGCAAGTTCGGCCAGGGCCTGGTGCTGGAGAAGGGGATGACCTTCACCATCGAGCCCATGATCAACCTGGGAGAACCCGACCTCAAAATCCTGGAAGACAACTGGACCGCCGTCACCAAGGACGGTCATCTGTCCGCCCAGTACGAACACACCATCCTGGTCACCGGCGACGGCCATGATGTTCTCACCCGCCTCGAGGGTAAAACGGTTTTTTAAATTCTCCCAGATACTCCTCCAGCAATCAGGCCTTTTTGGAACTTTAACCCATTGAAAGTAAA
>CBDVDB010000238.1:0-3730 GCA_965372625.1 uncultured Nitrospinaceae bacterium | reverse complement strand
CCGAGGTGATGCTCCTGCTGGTCCGGGTCCATTTCGCCGAGAACCATCTTGTGAAATTCGCCGAAAACCATTTTGGTTTCATCGATTTTCTTGCCTTTCAGGAAACCGGTCATCAGGGATGAACTGGCCTTGGATATGGCGCAACCGGAGCCCATGAAACTGACGTCTTCAATCACCTCGTCGTCGTTGATCTTCAAATAAATCGTGTAATCATCGCCGCACAACGGGTTGAACCCATGACAGAAATGCGTGGCTTCCGGCATTTCACGGAAGTTCCGCGGTTTCTTGTTGTGGTCCAGAATTACCTGTTGATACAGCTCGTTCTCATAAGACATTCGACAAATTTTCTCTCAACTATTAATATAAGGCCCCCTTAAAAAATAGATACCCGCCTAGAAATAGTATAAGGGGCGGAAGAGGGATAGCCAACCCAAAATAGGTATGACTATAAGGATATCAGGAGAACAGTTTGATGGCCCGGCGCACGCTGGCGGCGAGGGCGTCCAGTTCCTCAAATTTGTTGTAAAACGAAGCCGAAGCGCGGGACGTCGCCGGCACCCCAAAGCGTTTCATGGTCGGTTGCGCGCAATGATGGCCGCCCCGGACCGCGATGCCATCCTGATCCAAAAGCGTCACCACATCATGCGGGTGGATGACATCCATATGAAAAGACAGAATGCTCGCTTTATGGGCGGCGGTACCGATGATTTTCAACCCGTCGATCTCCGACAACACCCGGGTGCCGTATTCCAACAGCGCGTGTTCGTATTCGGCGATTTTGTCGAGGCCGATCTCCTGCAGATAATCGACCGCTTCCCCGAGGCCCATCACCTGCGAGATCGCCGGCGTTCCCGCCTCGAACCGGGCGGGTGGATCGGCGTAAATCGTTTTCTCGATCGTCACCTGCCGGATCATGTCGCCGCCGGTGACGTAAGGCGGCATCTCCTTCAACACGTCATATTTTCCGAACAACCCGCCAACGCCGCTGGGCCCGTACATCTTGTGGCCGGAGAAGGTGTAAAAATCGCAGTCCAGATCCTGCACGTCGATTTTCAGGTGCGGCGTGCTCTGCGCCCCGTCGATCAGCACTTTGGCGCCCGCCGCATGCGCCAGCCGGGCGATCTCTTTCACCGGGTTGACCGTTCCGAGCGCGTTGGACACATGGTTGACCGCCACCATTTTCGTTTTCGGTGAAAGGAGTTTCTGGTATTCCTCCAGGATCAACTCGCCCCGGTCGTTGACCGGAATGACTTTGAGGTGCGCGCCTTTATCCTCGCACAATACCTGCCAGGGCACCGTGTTGGCGTGATGCTCGATATTGGAAATGATGATCTCATCTCCGGCCTTCACGAACTGCTTGCCGAAACTGTAGGCCACCAGATTGATGGCCTGCGTGGTGCCGCTGGTAAAGATGATTTCCTTTTTGTCCGCCGCGTTGAACAGTCCGGCCACTTTCTGCCGAACGTCTTCGAACATCTGCGTGGCGCGTTCGCTCAATTTGTAAGAACCGCGCCGGACGGTGCCGTATTCCTCCGAGTCGAACTGACGCACCTTTTCGATCACGCGCCGCGGTTTTTGCGTGGTGGCGGCGTTGTCGAGGTAGATCAGCGGTTTGCCGTGAACCTTCTGCGACAACACGGGAAATTCCGCGCGAATTTTATCGACATCGAACGGAGGTTTGGCGGTAGTGAGGGTATCGGACTCAATCATGTTTCGCCTCCAGTTTTTTCAATAGTATTTCGTTCAAGTCCGCCACCACATCGGGGAACGGGATGGTCTGAATCAGACTGTCCACGAAACTGGTGGTGAGCAGCGATTCGGCCCGCTCCTGCGACAACCCCCGCGTCTTGAGATAAAACAACTGATCCTCGTTGATCTGCCCGACGGTCGCGCCGTGGGTGCATTTGACGTCATCCGCGAAAATCATCAGGTTCGGTTTGCAGTCGGCATGCGCCTCGCCCGACAGCATGAGGTTGTTGATCAATTGATCCGAGTAAGTTAATTGCGCCCCTTTGTCGACGATCACGGTGCCGTCGAAACTGGACCGTCCTTTATCGTTGATTACGTTTTTGAACAGCTGGCGGCTGGTGCAGTGCGGCGCTTCGTGATGAATCCGGATGAAATTATGGACCTGCTCCTGGTTGACCAGGACGGAGGCGCCGTTCAGGCTCAACTCGGCGCCCTCTTCTTTCAGGCGCACTTCATAATGGTGCCGGGTCAAACGGTTTCCCGAGGAAGCGTTCCGGCCGAAGAAGCGCGCGTCGCGGTGCAGTTGGACCCGCGTCTTCGAACAATGCCAGGATTCGGCATCGTCCTTCTGCACCTGGGTGCAGGTGACGCCCGCGCCGTCTTTCACGATGAAGTCATTCACCGCGTTAACGAAATAATTTTCCTTCGTTCCGGCATAGGTGATGATCATCTTGATTTCCGCCATTTCTCCCAGACGCACCACCAGACGGGGATGCGATACCACGGCTCCCGAAGATAGTCCGGTGGACACATAAAGCAGTTGCACCGGGCACTCCACCGCAGTTTTGGCGGGAATATCGATCAGCGCGCCATGATGCACAAACGCGCCGTTGAGCGCGGCGAACACGTCGTTTTCCTCTGCCAGTGAATTCAGCAGGGTCTGCTTGATTTCATCGTCCGCACCAGCTTCGGACAGACATTGGATTTTAAACGAATCGTTCAGTGCCGACAGGTCCGAAAGGTTTTCCTGAAACGCACCGTTGACGAATACTAATACGCTGTTTCGGCAGGCGGGATAAATTCGGCTTTGCACCCATTCGGTATCGACGGGGCCGTCTCCCGCCAGTTCAAACGGAGTACCGGCCAGCTCGTGCGTATTGACGAAGGTATACATCTCGTGTTTCCTGTGGGGAAACCCGAGTAACTCGAATCGGCGAATGCCGGCATCGTTGACCGGACGCAGAGCCGCCTTCGCGCCCTCCCCTTTCAAAAATACCTTATGAAGGGCGAGTACGGCCGTTTCCGGCGATTCTGTTTTTTTCATTGCGGATCCAGGCATAAGGGTCTCTTACTTGGCCGGGGCGGTCACCCAGTCGTAGCCCTGCTCTTCCAACTCGTGGGCCAATTCCTTGCCGCCGGACTTGACGATTTTGCCGTCGCTGAACACATGCACGAATTGCGGCTCGATATAATTGAGCAGGCGCTGGTAATGGGTGATCAGGATCAACGCGTTTTTTTCGTGGGTGAGCTTGTTCACGCCCTCGGCCACCACTTTCATAGCGTCGATATCCAGACCCGAATCGGTTTCGTCGAGAATGGAAAGTTTAGGAGTGAGCACGGCCATCTGCAGAATTTCATTTTTCTTTTTCTCGCCGCCGGAAAAACCCTCGTTCAAATACCGGTCCTTGTATTTCTTGTCCATGCCGACCAGCTTCATTTTCTCGTCGAGAATTTCATCGAAATCCAGAGGATCGACCTCTTCCTTTCCCTGCCTCACGAGCTTGGCGTTGTAAGCCATGCGCAGAAACTCGGCGTTGTTGACGCCGGGAATCTCCACCGGGTACTGAAACCCCATAAAGATACCGGCCAGCGCGCGCTCTTCCGTGTCCATATCGAAAAGATTGTTGCCGTTGTAAGTGATGGTACCCTGCGTCACCTCGTAAGACGGATGACCCGCCAGCACTTTCGCCATTGTGCTTTTGCCGGAGCCGTTAGGACCCATGATGGCGTGAATTTCGCCCGCGTTCACCGTCAGCGAAAC
>CBDVDB010000237.1:0-3752 GCA_965372625.1 uncultured Nitrospinaceae bacterium | reverse complement strand
TAGCCCTGGGCGCGGATCCGGTCGTACATCTCCCCGCTTCCCAGGTTTTCCCGGTAGGCCTTGCTGGGATAAAACACCGCCAGCGTTTTCTGGCCGGCTTTGATATTTTTTTGGATTTTCTTGATCTGGTATTCGGCGAGCCGGCGCACCACGGCCTGTTCATTGTGCGGGCAGTCCTTTAAAACGGCCTCGATCTCCTCCCGCGATTCCTCGCAGTTGAAGGCCATCCAATCCACCAGTTCCTGAAGCCAGGGAGAATACTTCGCAGGAGCTTTTGGAAACAGTTTTTCCGGAACACCGGAGGAGACCAGTTTTTTCTTCAGTTCCCGGGCCTTTTTTAAGCCAAATTTTTTAAGCATCGTCCGTCAACAAGAGGGAATGGATTGGGAAGCCGGCTGATGGGTACTCCATCGGACCCGGCGGCAAGGCCCCCCATTATCATACTTTCCAGAAATTTTAATGGATTTCAGGCAGGATGGAAAGGGGATAATCTACATGAGCTCGCCCTTGGACCAAAAAACGGATTTCGCCCGAAAACGAGGACCCGATTGATTAATAAAAGTGATTCAGGGTATTCATGTCTATAAAGAGCGTGGGTTCAGGGAATTCCAATCGAGTCATTTCTTCCTGAGTGCTATTAGACACTTTCCATTGGTTAATCTCATAACCCCATGAGCGATGCGCCAGATGGTCAATTTTGACCCCTGTCTCTTTTAACATAGCCAGCATGATTCCATTGGCATACTGAGGGGCGCCTGTAATGGGCATTGCAAATTCATCGCTACGCGAGTGGGGAGCAGTGAGTGAAACACTGGGTCCGAAAGGCCTGATTAAATGAATGCGTTTCACTTGAGTCAGATCATGTTTTAAGAGTTGGGACTTAATATATCTCAACTCAATAGAGGCGGATTCGGCAATATAATTAATATTTTTATTCGCATTATAAAAACTGACGCCACAAGTCAAAAACAGGAGAAGTAAGAATACTCGCTTCGCATACGATTCCCGCAACAAGGCCCATAAAATATTTCGTAGACTGAAAAAAACCAAAATGGCGGAAAAGGCAAAAAGCACCAGAGACACCCTATAAAAGAGACTCCTCCCGTGCTCGGAAAAGAAATTCGGCGCTACAGTGGCAATGGATAATAAAAACAGCGTCAAATATTTAAAGATAACAAAACCTGTTTTTTTAGCAAATTGGTTCTTATCGCTGCTTTTTAATTCTTTTGCCAGTTCAATCAAAAACCCTAACGCAATAAGAACCGCAAAAACCTTTGGAAGAAAATAACCTGGGAAAATATTCCAAAAATTAAAGCTTAAAAGATAAGCCTCATACATCCATTGAACTTTGAACCATAAATCGGACTCAAAATTGAGTTTATAAACCCCCTCAACGGGACTGAGGAAAAATTTTAAATAGCATGCATAAATGACTACTGGCGCACAAGCCAGGAGAGAAATTTTCAGGAAACCTTTCCATTGGGCCTGCATATCCTCATAAGAGGCAGAAAGTACCAGCAACCCCAACAGGCAAAAAATCGCCATCGCCGGCGGAGGATAGATCAAAAGACTCAAAAGAGAGCAGCCGATGAATAAAGTAAAAATTAAAAACCTGAATTTTCCAGGGAGAGCACATAGAAAATTAACCAAACAAATGGATCCGGTTATTCCAACAATAAACGCAATAATAACCATGCCGTTGCTGATATAGGCCACATAGGTCGTAAAGGGAGGCAGGGAAAATATAAAGGCGACCAACAGCAAATACGCGCTTTTTTCAGGCAGGGAATATATCGACTTGATTTTGAATGCTTTTAAAATTTGAAGGATTGCCAGGAATAACAGGTAGGCGGCAATGATCGTAAAAGACAGCAACAAGGCCCGCACCCAACTGCCATCGCCAATCGTATCCACAGGATAGATAAAAACTATCAGAACCAATGCGCCCACGGGGCGCCCCAATACTTTTAAATACTCATAAATTGGGTGCCCGAAAATATTGGATTTGTTCCATATAAAAGCATTAAAATCGTCATGCCAAAGATAATAACCCGTTAACACGGGCAGATATAAAATAAACAAAACCGTGAAGAGGAGAGCCAGATAATATTTATTTTCCCAAAAGGAAAAGGTTTTGAATTTAGAAAACTCAAATCCAACCATTTATCCTCCTCCCAGAATGATGAAATGAACTGCGCCCCTGGATATGGGCATAACCATTTAATAAAAATGATTCAGGGTGCTCATATCAATGATGAGTGTGGGTTCAGCAAACTCCAATTGAGCCATCTCCTCCTGGGTGCTGTTGGTTACTTTCCAGTCGTTGATTTCATACCCCCATGGACGATGGTGGAGTTTGTTAATTTCGACCCCTGTCTCTTTTAACATAGCCAGCATGATTCCATTGGCATATTGAGCAGCGCCTGTAATGGGTATTGCAAATTCATCGGGACGCGAGGTGGGGGCAACAAACGAACCCTCGATTCCATCAGGCCTGATTAAATGAATGCGTTTCACTTTAGTTAGATCGTGTTGCCATAATTGGGACTTAATATATCTCAGCTCAAATGAGGATGAAGCGGCAATGTAATTTATATTTTTATTCGCATTATAAAAACTGACACCACATAATAAAAACAGGAGAAGTAAGAATACTCGCTTCGCATACGATTCCCGCAACAAGGCCCATAAAATATTTCGTAGACTGAAAAAAACCAAAATGGCGGAAAAGGCAAAAAGCACCAGAGACACCCTATAAAAGAGACTCCTCCCGTGCTCGGAAAAGAAATTCGGCGCTACAGTGGCAATGGATAATAAAAACAGCGTCAAATATTTAAAGATAACAAAACCTGTTTTTTTAGCAAATTGGTTCTTATCGCTGCTTTTTAATTCTTTTGCCAGTTCAATCAAAAACCCTAACGCAATAAGAACCGCAAAAACATTTGGAAGAAAATTACCTGGGAAAATATTCCAAAAATTAAAACTTAAAAAATATGCCGTATTAAATATCCATTGAATTTTAAACCATAAATCGGACTCCAAATTGAACCTGTAATCCTCCTGAGCGGGATTCAGGGAAAATTTAAAATAACAGGCATAAATGATTACCGGCACACAAGCCAGGAGCGAAATTTTCAAATACCCTTGCCATTGAGCAGAAAAGTCCTCGTAGGAGGAACAAAGAACCACCAACCCCAACAGGCAAAAAGTCACCATCGCCGCTGGAGGATAGGTCAAAAGACTCAAAAGAGAAAAGCTGATAAATAAAAACACAGGTAGAAATCCAATTTTACCAATAGGATGGTCTATAATTTTAACCAGATAAAAAGATGCGGCTATTCCAAAAATCAACGCAAAAATATCGAGTCCATTACTGATATAGGCTACATAGGTCGTAAAGGGAGGCAGGGAAAATATAAAGGCGACCAACAGAAAATATGCGCTTTTTTCAGGCAGGGAATATATCGACTTGATTTTGAATGTTTTTAAAATATAAAGAAATGCCAGGAATAACAGGTAGGCGGCAACGATCGCAAAAAACAGCACCAAGGCACGCACCCCATTGCCGTCGCCAATCGTATCCACGGGATAGGTGAGCCCCACCAGAATTAATGCGCCCACGGGGCGCCCCAATATTTTTAAATATTCATAAATGGGGTGCCCTAAAAAGTTGGATTTGTTCCATAAAAAAACATTGAAATCGTCATGCCAAAGATAATAACCCGTTAACACGGGCAGATATAAAATAAACA
>CBDVDB010000236.1:0-3779 GCA_965372625.1 uncultured Nitrospinaceae bacterium | reverse complement strand
ATTCGAGCGGCAACGGATTGACAGGATTCCCCTGAAATTCTGCCCAGAAACTGGCAAATCTTGCAGGAATCGCCTGAAAAAGTTTAAAAATCAGTTGGAGGCGGCAGGTTTTCAGGTTAGGGTCAAGAGATGACGCGAAGGACGGAAGATTGCATCCATAATGGCAGATAAAAACGAAAAAATCGGAATTCTCGGAGGCTCTTTTGATCCCATCCACCTGGGGCATCTGGGCCTGGCGCGGGATGTTCTGAAACAATTGAACCTCGACGCAATATGGTTCATTCCCGCCAGGCTGTCCCCTCATAAACAGGACCAAACCCCTGCCGATGCCGCCCATCGCTTGAACATGCTGACCCAGGCCCTGGCTCCGTTCCCGAAATTTCAAGTATCGGAAATCGAGCTCGATCAAAAGGCAGTTTCCTATACTATTAATACCCTGGCCGCACTTCAAAAACGGTTCCCGGACCGCGAGTGGTTTTTGATCCTGGGAATGGACACCTTCCGGGATTTCTCATCGTGGAAAAATGTCCGCGAAATATTGCAGAGCGCGCACCTGGCCGTCGCCACCCGTCCCGGCTACCCGGAGGATCATTCCCAACACAACCTGCCGTCCCTTTTGGATAGCCTTCCCTTTTCTTATCAGTTGGACCGGGAACAAAACGGGGCACCAACCTGCTTTTGCGGGGAATCCGGAAAAACCATCATCTTTTGTGAAATCGAACCCTTCGATATATCTTCCAACGAAATTCGGGAAAGAATTCAGCGCGGCCAGCCCGTCAAAAAAATGTTGCCACCCAATACCGAAGGGTATATTATGACCCATCGTTTATATCAAGCTAATCCCCAGCCGCAATCTGAATGAAAGAATCTTTAAGCGAGCTTCAACAAATGGTGGTGGATGCTGCCACCGATAAAAAAGCTTCCGACATCATCATTCTTGACTTGAGAAACCGGACCGACCTGACGGATTATTTTTTGATTTGCAGCGGTCGCTCAAAGGTTCAGGTTCAGGCCATTGCGGACAACATCCTGGAACGATCCTATCAAAGCCCTTACAAGGTGCATGTCGTGGAAGGCCGGTCCACCGGTAACTGGATCATCCTGGACCTGGGAGACATGATGGCCCATGTGTTTCATTACGAAACCAGACGTCATTACGATTTAGAGCGCTTGTGGGGAGATGTTCCTGTTATCGCTGAAATGAGTGGTTCATAAAATGTGGAGAATTCATAAACATGAAGTACAAAAGTCTGCCGAAAATAAAATCCAAATTGAAGGATATACGCGTCGCTTTACTGGGCGGAATAGAAAAAACTCTCAAAACAAGTCAGGATGATGAATTCACCCAGCTCATTCCCGATATAACCGATGACGCATCCCGCTCCTTTTCCCGTCAAATGCTGCTCAACCTGGGCCAACAGGACCGGGAAAAACTGATTCAGGTGGAAGAAGCCCTCTATCTGATCGAAAATGGCGGGTATGGCGTCTGCAAATTATGTGAAGCGCCCATTCCCGAGGCGCGGTTGAAAGTGGTCCCTTTTGCCCAGCATTGCGTTGCCTGCATGAGTGAAATCGAGCAGGACCGGAAAAACAACCGAACGAACGGTTCGGACCCACTCGAAAAATTTTAAAGCCGCCGGTCCAGACCCCCGCCTGCGCAATCCCACCTGACGGCCAAAATTGGGTATACTATATAGTGTGAATCCAATCACATAGGGGCTACTGCCACGTGTCTTTAAGGTCGATCATATTCTTTATTTTTTTCATTCTCCTGACCGTCTATTTCACCTTTCTGAATCCGGGAGATATTGATTTACGCGTGGCCCAGGACCAGACGCCGGTTCAAGTTCCGGTGGTGGTGTTCCTGTTGGCCGCCATCCTGATCGGGGTACTGCTGACTTCCGTCTTTACCGGTTTTGCCCAAATCAAAAACTCCTTCCTGAGATTTCTGAAAACCCGGGCTCTGAAAAAAAGGGCCCGCCGGCAAGTGCGTTGGGAAAAACTATTTCAAAAAGCCGAGAGTTCTCTGGAGGGCGGACACCGCGACAAGGGGCTTTCCTTACTCAATAAAATCTTGAATGATAACCCGAACCACATTCCCTCCCTGATTCTGCAAGGCAACATTTACCGGCAAATGGGAAACATCGAACAAGCTCTCGCCAGGCACCAGCAAGCCGTGGAGCAGGACCGGGAAAATCCCCGCGCTCACCTTTGCCTGGCAGATGATTATTCCGCCGCGGGAAAACCGGGGAAAACCATCAATGCCCTGCAACAAGCCCGCCATCTGGAACCCGATTCATTAGTCACACTTCGTAAACTCAGAGGAGCCTACCTGGCGCAGGGCAATTGGAGCTTGATTTTACAAATCCAAAAATCCATTTTATCGTATGTCTCAAACGCCGGAGAACGCGAACGCGAAAGGGAATATTCCAGTCAACTCGCTTTTCTCCGGGGATGTGAATTGATCCAGCAACGGCAAATCGAACCGGCGGTTTCCGAATTGAAACGGGCCATCAAGGAAAACCCGAAATCGCTCCCCCCCTATATTCAATTGGGGGATCTGTACCATGAAGCGGACAATCTCAAAGCCGCCATCAAAATCTGGAAAACCGGTTTTGAGCACACCCAATCCTCCATATGCCTGCTTCGCCTCCGCACCGCCTATGAACAATTGGACAAACCGGACGAAGTGATCAAGCTGTACCAGGAGGCGGTCGGCGCTTCTCAAAATTCCGAAAAGGAAACACTGGTTCTCACCCTGGCCGGACTCTATCTCGATCAGGGCCATATGGAAAAAGCGATACAAACCTTATGGGATATTTCATCGCCCTCCATCCCGGCGCATCTTTATCTCATCAAGGCGCACCAGGACAAAAACGAAGCGGAAAAGGCGGACCAGGTCATCCGGGCCGCACTGAAAAAAGTGACAACCTCACTTTCCAGATTCGTCTGCGGGAAATGTCACAGTGAATTTGATCGGTGGTCCGGCGTGTGTCCGGAGTGCCGGGCGTGGGACAGTCTCGATACCGCTATCCATCAAACTCTTTGACCCCTGGCGGGACCGGGCGGCATCGGAAAAGAAAAACGCTTCCGGGAAGGCGCACCCGCGCCGACCCGATTCACGTCATAAAGAAAAACACGGAAAGAAGAATTCAGGGATTCATCAAATTGGCATCCATCAATTTGGAGCCAGTGGCGTAGGTCTTCGCCGAAAGCAGACGCTCGTTGTTCAATTGAAAATACAGATTCCTCTCGGGATAGCGCATCACCTGCGCGGTTAACGTTGTGGGCAGACCGTATTCGCCGATCAGCATTTCATATTTGACCCCCAACTTGATCCCGCTTTCGGATTTAAACGTTCCCTTAAAAGTAGGCCCTATTTCAATGCCTTCAACCTGGGTGCCGCCGGACAAAGCCCGGATGATCAAACCGTGCTGAGTATAGGTGATCTTGAGACTGTCGCGGGCGGGAGAGGTCCCACGGACCATCGTTATCTGGTCGGGAATTCCCAACAACTCGATCGCCTGCTTCAATGGCATACCTGCGGACACATTTTCACCGATCACCAGTTTACCCGGACCCTTTTTATCCGCCGCAAAAGCTCCACCGGCCATCAAACCCATCAACAGGACCCCTAATAAAATTTTTCCGGTTCTCACAGTGTTCTCCTTTATAGATGAGATACAAACAGGTAACCCACCCCGATGCGCTCCACATCGGGACCGGGGCGTAACTTTTTAGAATTCAGTGTGTTGAACCCAGTATAAGGGATTTGGCGC
>CBDVDB010000235.1:0-3803 GCA_965372625.1 uncultured Nitrospinaceae bacterium | reverse complement strand
CGTCAGGGGAGCGGTAGTCGTCCAGCAGGGTTTTCAGTTCTGCGGTGGAGGTGACCGGCGCCCGGCATACGCCGTGTTCGCAGACGTAGGCCGTGGCTTTGCCGTCGATGACCTTTTTATCGGCCAACAGGGGAATACGCTCCTTTTCCGGCGCGTCTTCCCAGGCGAACGCGAATACTGCGTTCGGAAAGAAACCGGTGCGGATGAGTTTTAACATTTCCTCCGACGATTCGTGATTCCTCGGCGCGACAATGGCGACTTCCTTTTTACCGGATAGATACAGGTGCAGAGCCTGCATCATGAAAGGCGAGTTGAGGCCGTATTCCATCAGGTCGTCGTGAAACGCGACGAAGATGTCCTCCGCCCGGCGTTCCATTTCGGGGTCCAGCCGGTACGCCGACAATTTCAGGAAGGCGAGGGCGGCGTTGCTGTTGCCGGAGGGTTCCACCCCGTCGTAACCGGAAATCTGCCGGACGATCAGGTCTTCGCCGTCGTCGGCGGTTTCGAAATAGGCATGCGGGGCCTTGAATTTGTCCTCGACCGTTTGCATCAATTCCGCCGCCCGGTCGATGTAATCAGGATTGTACGTGGCTTCATAAAGTTCGAGACAGGCCACGGCGATGGCGGTGTAGTCGAACAGATAGCCGTCGAACCGCGCCTGCCCGTCGCGCCAGCGTCTTAACAGTTTGCCGTTTTCGGTGGTGAGGCGCTCGAAGATAAACGCCAGCGCCTTTTCCGCTGTGAGGATGCGTTCGGAATCTGCCAGCACGCGTCCCGTCCGGGCCATGGCGGAAATCATCAAGCCGTTCCACGAAGTCAGCACCTTGTCGTCCAGCAGAGGACGGATGCGTTTGCTCCGCGCCGCCAGCAGGATTTCCCTTCCTTTGGCGATTTCATCCCGAACCATCGCGGTGTCGAGGCTCAAATCTTTCGCCAACTGTTCGGGGGAGCGGGTGACGTTCAAAATATTTTTGTGCTCCCAGTTGCCGGGTTGGGTGACGTTGTAAAAGGGCAGGACGATGCTGGCGGTCTGGCGGTCCAGCAGGTGTTCGATTTCGCCCTGCGACCATACGTAGAATTTTCCTTCGACGCCTTCGCTGTCGGCGTCCTCCGCGCTGTAAAATCCGCCGTCGGGATGCGTCATATCGCGGTCGATATAGGCCAGCACATCATTGGCGTAATCGGCGTATTCCGAGTTGCCGGTGATCTGGTAAGTTTCCATCAGCGCGGTGACGAACAACGAATTGTCGTACAGCATCTTTTCGAAATGCGGCACCAGCCAGCGGTAATCGGTGCTGTAGCGTGAGAGGCCGCCGCCGATCTGGTCGTAGATACCGCCGTGTTTCATGGCCCTCAGCGTGTTCTCCGTCATCTGCAGGCCCAGGGCGTCACCCGTGCGGTGGTGATGCCTCAGCAATTGGGAGAGTCCCATCGACGGCGGAAATTTATTCTGCGGCTGCATACGAAAACCGTGATGCAGGGAGTCGTACTGGTCCCCGTAAAATTTCCGGGACCGGTCCTCGCCCAGGAAACTCAAATCATCCAGATCGCCGCCCGGTTCCTGTTGGGAGGTATTTTTGAGGTATTCGATCAGCGTTCCGGTCTGTTTGGTCACCTTGGCCTGATCGTTTTGCCAGGTGTTGTCGAGAAAGCGCAGTACATCGGCAAAGGAAGGCAGGTTGAAACGGCGCACCGGCGGGAAGTAGGTGCCGCCATAAAAGGGAACGCCGTCCGGGGTGACGAATACGTTGAGCGGCCAGCCGCCCTGCTGGCCCAGCGCCTGCACGGCTTTCATGTAAATGCCGTCGATATCCGGCCGCTCTTCGCGGTCGACCTTGATGGCCAGGAAGCGGTCGTTCAGCAGTTTCGCCAGTTCGGGGTCCTCGAACGATTCCCGTTCCATGACGTGGCACCAGTGGCAGGTGGCGTAGCCGATACTGACCAGCACCGGCTTGTTCGCCTTTTTAGCGAGGGCAAAGGCCTCATCGCCCCACGGGTACCAGTGGACGGGATTGTGCGCGTGTTGCAGAAGGTAGGGACTTTTTTCGTGAATCAGCGGATTGGTATATTTGGGGTCACCCATAGAGTTCTTGAAAGCGTTCGAAGAAATCGGGAAACGACTTGTCCACGCACCGGGGGTCTTCGATTTTGATTCCCGGAATGCCCAGCCCCGCCACGGCGAAACTCATCGCCATACGGTGATCGCCGTAAGTTTTCACCTCGGCGGGTTGGCGCGGCCCCGGCTCGATAATAATAAAATCGTCCCCCGCTTCGACGGAGGCTCCCAGCCGGGTCAGCTCGTTCGCGAGGGCCGCGATACGGTCCGTTTCCTTGATCCTGAGGTTGCCGATTCCGGTTATCGTGGTTTTCCCCTCGGCGAACAACGCCACCACTGCCAGGGTCTGTACCGCGTCCGGCATGTCGTTCATATTGATGGTGATTCCGCGCAAAGGGTTTCCAAAAACCGTAATTTTTTCGCCGGCGCGCTTGATCTCGCAGCCCATTTGCTCCAGCGCGCCGGGGAACTTGATATCGCCCTGAACGCTGTCCGGGTTGAGATGGGTGACCGATACCTCGCCGCCGGTAACCGCCGCCGCCGCAAGGAAATACGAGGCGCTGGAGGCGTCGCCCTCCACTTCGTAGGATTGGGCCCGGTAGCGCTGGCCCGCCGGAATATGGAAACTCTGGTAAAACTCATTTTTTACAGAGACCCCGAAGGTCTGCATGATGTCGAGAGTGATGTCGATATAGGATTTGGAAGTGAGGCCGCCTTCGATGTTGAGGGTGGTGTCGCTTTCAAAGTAAGGCGCCGAGAGCAGGAGGGAGGTGAGGTATTGACTGCTTTGGTCCCCCGCCAGGATGATGGACCCCCCACGCGGTTTCCCGCCGTGAATTTCGATAGGAGGGCACTTGTTGCTCTTTACCGATTCGGCCTTGAGGAGCATCTGCCGGAGGCACAAGAGCAGGTCTTCGATCGGCCGCTCCTGCATGCGTTCGTCTCCCGTCAGGCGCGTCACCCCCGGCGCGAGGGTGGCGAAGGTGGTCAGAAACCGCATCGTGGTGCCGGCGTTGCCGACGAAAATCTCCCGGTCGGGAAGCTTGAGGATTCCTCCCTGGCCCTGGACCACCACGGCATTTTCCTCTTCCGTGACAGGAATGCCAAACTGGAGCAGGGCCTCTCTCATGGCGCGGGTATCGTCGCTGAACAGGGGGTTTTCCAGGCGCACTTCGCCGTCCGCCAGGGCGGCCACGATATAAGCGCGGTTGGTGTAGCTTTTCGACGGCGGAGCCGCCACGGTCGCGCGCAAGGGTGCGGTTGGGGGCTGAATTTCGATCACGATAAACCTCGTCCAAGGGCTAACTGTTTCAAAAAATGGGTAAACCGTACGACTATAGCATAAACCCCTTGACCGGCCTATCCCGGTGCGCCGGGCTTGCTTGTATCCCCATAGGGGTTTTGTTATGATGAGCCAAATTGGCGGGAGTGAAGAAAAAAATTGTAATTTAAAGGTTTAATCAAGTTTTCCGGGCAGGGGTATGGGCAGGTTGATATTAAAATGGCGCCAACTTCAGACTTGGTGGGATGATAAGCCGCAACAGGAGAAAAAGCGGATTAAATCTTTTATTCCGTTGATTCTTTACGCGGCTTTCGTTTTTTACGGGGTTATTTATTTATCCATCCTCAATTCCGTCAACCGGTACAAGACCGGCACCACGGTCAAAAGCTGGTGGGGTGGAGACGCGCCGGAAATCATCGATATGAAGGAAAAACAGGCCCGGGAAATCGAGGACAGTTTCAAGGC
>CBDVDB010000234.1:0-3884 GCA_965372625.1 uncultured Nitrospinaceae bacterium | reverse complement strand
GGACTGATACTTCACTTTTTTCGCGTCCAGGAATTTCTGCGCCTTGCGGCAGGTGCCGCACTTGTTGTATCCATAAAATTTCATCGTGCCTGATCTCCAGCAGGGGTTGGCTGATAGGAACGGGCCATTATAATATGGAAAGGAGGGTGTGGCGCAGCCCCTGCCATATTCTCTTCCAACTCTTCCAAAGGTCCGCCGCGTCATTGGGAGGGTTTTTATTAAACCACAATATATGGGTGATTCCGCTCGCTTTTACACTCTCAATGGTATAAATTTCTTTACTTCACTTCCGCGATGATATAGTCTTCAATTTACAGTGGTTGTGCCTTAACATGTTCTATAGACAGGCTTCCTGGAGTAGCCATGATCCTCAAACAGCTCGAACTTTCCGGTTTTAAATCCTTCGTTGATACCACCCGCCTCGATTTCACCAACGGATTCACCGCCGTGGTCGGCCCCAACGGTTGCGGCAAGAGCAATATTTCGGATGCCATCCGCTGGGTCATCGGGGAGCAGAGTTCCAAGTCTCTGCGCGGCGACCGTATCACCGATCTGATTTTCAATGGCTCCGCCTCCCGCAAGCCGGTCAACCGAACCGAAATTTCCCTGACTTTAAGCGAGGTCCCGGAAGGCCTCAGGGTGGCCAGTGTTCCCAACCTGTCGGAAGAAATCAAGGTCACCCGCTGTTACCACCGTAACGGCGAGAGCGAGTTTTACATCAACCAGATTCCCTGCCGTCTGAAAGATATCACCGACCTGTTCCTGGATATCGGCATCAGCCCCAAGGTGCTGACCGTCATCGAGCAGGGGCATATTCAGGATATGATCACTTCCAAACCGGAGGGCCGGCGCATTTGGATTGAGGAAGCGGCGGGAATTTTAAAATTCAAGGTCCGCAAGCTTGAGGCCCTGCGCAAGCTCGACAGTTCCGGCCAGAACCTGGACCGCATTTCGGATATCGTTCAGGAGTTGGGCCGGCAGGTGGAGTCCCTGAAACGCCAGGCCGCCAAGGCGGAGCGCTATAAAAAATTCCAGGGGGAGATCAAGGAATTGTCGCTCGGTCTGTTTTCACAGAAAATCCGCCGACTGAAAACTCAATTCGATGAATTGGAAAAGGTTTACCAGGAGAAGGTGGGGCAGAAGACGCAATGGGCCGCCCGGTCCTCGACTCTGGAAAACGAAATCAGTCAACTAAAAATTGAGATTGACGCATTGACCGCCTCTCTCAATCACAAGCGTGAAACCCTGCACGAGCAGACGGCGGAAATCAGCCGCAGCGAACACAATATCGAACTGAGAAAATCCCAGATCCAACAGGCGCAATCGGATGTGGAAGCGGCGTCGCGGGAAATCCGGCAGATGCAGGATGAAATCGAGTCTCATCATGAAGAGCGGGAAAGGCATCGCAATGAACGGGACACCGCCGAGGAGAAAATCCGGGTGCAGGCATTGGAATGCGAGGAAAAAACCCGGGAATGCGAGCATGGCAAAGGGTTGATGCGGGAGTTGGAAAGGGAACTTCAGGACCGGGAAAACCGGATTCTCGATTTGTTTCACGACCTGTCCCGGAAAAAAAATTCGTTGACGGAGTTGGAAACCCGGCGGCAGTTTCTAACGGACCGGGAGGAAAAATGGGTCCGCGAGCAGGGGGAAACCCGCGGGCAGATGGAGTCGGCTCAAGCCGCTGTCGGCGAAGCTCAATCCCAACACGATCAGAAAGAGCAGGACCTGGAGGCGCGTAAGCAGGAGCACCTCCGTCTTCAAGAGCAATTAAACCGGTGCAAAGAGGAGCTCAAGGACGGCGAAGAGAAAGCCCGCTCCGCCAAGGAAGCGTATCTTTCCAAGGCTTCGCTGTTGAGTTCCCTGAAGGAATTGCGCCAACAGTATGAAGGCTTCGGCCAGGGCGTCCGGTCGCTGATGAGGCAGGGCTCGCGTCCCAAAGGCCTGCGCGAGGTGGTGGTGGATGTCATTCAGGCTCCCGCCGAATATGAAAAGGCAGTCGAAGCGGTGCTGGGTGAAACACTGCAAAGCATGATCGTCAATTCCTATTCCGATACCCTGGACGTTATTCATTATCTGAACGAGAACAAATCCGGGCGCGGCTCTTTCATTCCACTGAACCTGAAATCCATTCCACTCAAGCCGGTGTATCTGAACGGCGACCCGGGCATTGTCGGCAAGTTGGCGGACCTGGTGGAAACCCGGGAGGAATACAAATCCGTGTTCGAGCATCTGCTGAGCAATGTGGTGCTGGTGCGCGATCTGGAAACGGCCCTCCAACTGCATTCGCGCGATGAGTTCCAGGGAGCGGTGGTGACACTCGACGGTGAAGTGATCGATGCGCAAGGACTGGTCACCGGCGGGCGCAACGGGGAAGACCCTGGCGGGTTGCTGTCGCAGAACCGGGAGATGGAGGAATTGGGTGAGCAGGTGGTACAGCTTCAGCAGGATCTCGAACAGATTGAGGAGCGGAATCGCCGGGCGGAGAACGATCTTGCCGAGGCGGAAGAGAATCACCGCTCCGCCGGGGTGTCCGCCCATCAGGTGGAACTCGAACAAACGCAATGCCGGAACGACCTGGAGCAGGCCCAAAAAGATTTGGAACGGTTGGAGCAAAAACGTTCCCAACTCGACCACGAACGTTCTTCCGGGACGCACGAATTAGCGGAATTGACGCGGGAGTCGGACACGTTTACCGAAGACATCCGAACCGCCGAGGCGGAAAAAGAACAGGCCGGCGCGGTGGTCGAGGACCTTCGTATAGTTCTCCAGGGGCAACGCCAGGAGATCGAAGTGATGTCCGGGTGGATCAATGAAATGAATGTCAAAATCGCGTCGATGAAAGGCCGGCGCGACAATATCCGGCTGGAAATCAAGCGGCTGGACCTGCAGGAAGAAAACCTGAACCAGCGCATCCGGCAGAGGGGTGAAGACAGCAGCAGCAATTCCGACAAGATCAGCGAGAACCAAACAGCCATTACCGGGATCGAGACGAGTATTCTCGATAAAGTAAGAGAGAAAGATCACTTGTCCGGGCAGGTGGTGCGCGAGGAAGAGGGGCTCCGGGAAAAAGAGGAGACGCTGGCCGCGAAGGACCGTGAAAACCGCGATCTGGTTCACAGAGTTCAGGAGATGACCGAGGAAATTTCCGGCGTGGAACTGAAGCGTTCGGAAGTGAAAATCCAGATCAGCCACATCGAAGAGAAGGCCTTCGAGGATTTCAACGTCAGCCTGCAGGAAATGCTGAACCGGTACGACGGCGAGGTCGACGAAGAAGAAGTGACCGCGGAATTGAATCAGTTGAAGGATAAAGCCGCCAAACTCGGGGAAGTGAACCTGGCGGCCCTGTCCGAATATGATAAAGCCAGCGAGCGTTTTAATTTTTTACAGAAGCAGTTGGAAGACCTGGCGGAATCCATTCGCGCCCTGCACGAGACGATCGAGAAGATCGACCAGACCACCCGCAAGCTGTTCCAGGAAACCTTCGAGCAGGTGAACGAACATTTTCAGGACAACTTCAAGCGCCTGTTCATGGGCGGCAAGGCGGAATTGTCCCTGAGCGATCCGGAGGACATCCTGGAATCGGGGATCGAGATCACCGCCAGCCCGCTGGGTAAAACCATGCACAACATCAGCCTGCTTTCCGGCGGCGAAAAAACCATGACCGCCATCGCCCTCATGTTCGCCATCCTGAAAGTCCGGCCCAGCCCGTTCTGCCTGCTGGACGAAGTCGACGCGCCGCTGGACGAAGCCAACGTCGTCCGCTTTCAGGAAATGCTGAAAGAGATGTCCGACAAGACCCAGTTCATCCTCATCACCCACAACCAGAAAACCATGTCCTTCGCCGACACCCTGTACGGCATCACCATGGAAGAAAGCGGCGT
>CBDVDB010000233.1:0-3889 GCA_965372625.1 uncultured Nitrospinaceae bacterium | reverse complement strand
TTCCTCGATCTGTGCGGACAGTTGGTCCCACTCTGTCATGAGATCGCTTTCTTTCCGGGCGAGTTCTTTCTGCCTGTCCAATGCCGCTTTCAACTCCTTTTTCTGATCTTCCTGATACAGGGACGTGTCGGCGAGTTTTTCCTCCACCGCCTGTTTTTCCTGCATGAGGGCTTCCAGTTTCTGCTCGACTTTCTTCAGCCGATCCTGAAGCGGCTTGAGCTTGCGGTAGCGTTGGTTGCGCGCTTCGGCTTCCTGCCGTTTGCGTTTTTTATCTTTTTTTGCAGTGCTTGATTTTTCGGAAGGCTTGGAGTCAGAGGACTCGGCGGCAGATTCCGCTTCGCGTGACTTGGCCCATTCGTAATCGCTGTAACTGCCGACGTACTCCTTGACCCTTCCGGCAGTCACTTCCCATACGCGGTCGATGATGCCGTCGAGGAAATACCGGTCATGCGAGATGGTCACCAGCGTGCCTTCATAATCGGCCAGCGCCGCCGCCAGCATTTCGCAGGAGCGCATGTCGAGATGATTGGTCGGCTCATCGAGCAGCAGCAGTGCGGCGGGGGAGGCCAGCATGCGCGCCAGCGACAGACGCGACCGCTCTCCACCGGAGAGTACCGAAACTTTTTTCTGCACGTCATCGCCGGAAAACAAAAACGCGCCGAGAATGCTCTGCTTCTGGGTGCGATACAGGTGTCCCGCGTCTTCCTCGAGCGATTCCAGAACGGTATGGCTCCCATCCAGAGTTTCGATCTGGTGTTGCGCGAAATAGGCGCGGGTGACGTTCGTTCCCAGTTTGATCTCACCTTGATCATAATCAATCACTCCCGCCATCAATTTGAGCAAAGTGGACTTGCCCGCGCCGTTTTCACCCACCAGCGCCACCTTGAACCCGCGCTCCAGCAGGATGGAGAAATCGCGGTACACCGTCACCTCGCCGTAACTTTTGCGCACGTCTTTAAATTCGGCGACGATGCGGCCGGTGCGCCTGGGTTGGGGAAAGCGGAATCGAATGGTCTTGGATTGCTTAAAGGTTTCGACCTTGTCCATTTTCTCCAGCATTTTGATTTTACTTTTCACCTGGGTGGCTTTGGTGTTCTTGGCGCGGAACCTTTCGATGAATTTCTCCACCTGCTCGACGCGCCGCGATTGGTTGGCGGCCTGTGCCTCCAGTTGCGCGATGCGTTCTTCTTTTAATCTTTCATAGGTGTCGTAGGTGCCCGTGTAAACGTTCAGCTTGCCGCGATCGAGTTCGATGATGCGGCTCACCAGCGCGTTCAAAAAACGCCGGTCGTGCGAGATGAGCAGAATACTGCCGTCATAATTTTTCAGAAACGATTCCAGCCAGATGACGGATTGCAGGTCGAGATGGTTGGTGGGTTCGTCCAGCAGGAGTACGTCCGGGCTCTGCAACAGCAGACGCGCCAGTTCGGCCCGCATGCGCCATCCGCCGGAGAACTTTTCGAGCGGTTGGTCCAGCTGGTCCGGCTTGAAGGCCAGTCCGAGCAGGATCGTTTTGGCGCGGGCCTCGCGTTCGTAACCGCCGAGGCGTTCGAACTCGTGTTGCAGGCGGCCGTAACGTTTACTCCATTCCTCCGGGGATTTTCGATGGAAGGCCTCGTCCTGTTCCAGCCGTTCCATGTCCCGGATAACATCGCTGAAGTGGGAGTCGCCATGGACCACGCGCTCCAGCACCGTGCCGCCGGCGGCTTGCAGTTCCTGTTCCAGCATGGCCGCGCGGGCGCCCTTGCGGAGAACGATTTTTCCGGAATCGAGTTCTTCCTGATTCAAAATGGCGCGCAGGAGCGTGGTTTTGCCCATGCCGTTTTCGCCGATCAGCCCGGCGCGCTCCTTCGGCCTCAGGTGAAAACTGATGTCGTCGAACAACACTTTGGAGCCGAATTGTTTTTTCAGGTTTTGCAGATAGATCATGGAGAGATGAAACCGATCACCGCTGTTGGCGGAGTTTGGGGTTGTAGGCTTCGCGCAGGCCTTCGCCGCACAGGTTGAACGCCAGCACCACGAACAGGATGGTGAAGCCCGGCAGGAACGTCAGCCACGGCGCGTCGAAGATAAAACCTTTGCCGTCGGATAGAATATTGCCCCAGGTCGCGTCCGGCGGTTGCACGCCGAAGCCGAGAAAACTGAGCGCCGATTCGGTAAGGATCGCCGTCGCCACGCCGATGGTGGCGGAGACCAAAACCGGCGCGATGGCGTTCGGCACGATGTGTTGAAAAATAATGCGCATCTCCGGGATCGCCTGACTGCGGGCGGCCATCACGTAATCCTGTTCACGCAGGGACAAAAACTCGGCCCGCACCAGGCGGGCGGTGCCCATCCAGCTGGTGAGGCCGATGACGACCATGATGTTGTAAATACTGGGTGGTAATAATGCGACCACCGTCAGGATTAAAAAGAAAGTGGGGAAGCATAACATGATGTCGACGAACCGCATAATCAAGGTGTCCACCGTGATCCACCCCAGCCGGATGCGGCCGTAAAATCCCGCCAGCCCGCCCAGCAGAATTCCCACGGAAATGGAGATACCCACCGCGACGAACCCGATCGTGAGGGACACCGGCGTGCCCTGCAGCATACGCGAAAACACATCGCGCCCCAACTCGTCGGTGCCCAATAGATAGATGTCGAACGGCGGCGCGTCCTCCGGCGGGACGATCTCGCTTTTGAACGGCGTCATCGGCGGCAGAAATTTTTCCGACAGGCGCACCGTGGCGGGGTTGAACGGCGTGCTGTATTTTGTCAGAAGTACCGCGGTGATGGACAGACCGAACAGGAAAATCAAAAACCACAGGCTGAACAACGCCCCCCGGTTTTTCCGGAAGACGTTCCATTTCTCCCGGAAAGGACTGATCTGGGCTTCCGTTAACAGGCCGCCGTTGGTTTCCGCGATGTCCATGGGTTTCCTCAGTTCAGTTTTATTCTCGGGTCCGCCACCGCGTACAGAATGTCGGACACGAAGGTTCCGATCAGAGTCAGTATTGCGGCGATGAAGTTCAAGGTTAATATCACCGGAAAATCCCGGTTGAGAATAGCTTCATATCCGAGGCGGCCCAGCCCCGGCCAGGAAAAAATAGTTTCGATGATCACCGAGCCGCCGATGAGGCCGGGAATCATCAGGCCGAACATGGTGATGAATGGCAGCAGCGCGTTGCGCAGGCCGTGTTTGTAAATCACCACCTCCTCCGGCAAGCCTTTGGCGCGGGCGGTGCGGATGTAATCCATGTGGATCACCTCCAGCATTTGCGAGCGCACGTAACGCGACAGCATGGCGATCATCCCGGAAGCGAAGATCAGCGCGGGAATCGTCAGGTGCCAGATGCGGTCCATCGACTGGAGCCACAGGTCGGCGTTCTCCAGACCGAAGGTGCGCATGCCGATCACCGGGATGTCGAACACCTTCACCACGCCGATGATGCAGATATACGCGAGAAAAAATCCCGGGAAGGAAATGAGGATGTAGGACAGCAGGGTCCCCCCCCGATCGAACAGCGAGCCCCGCCGGATCGCCGCCTGCACCCCGAACGGGAAAGCGATGCACCAGGTAAGGAGCGTCGTCACCAGAAACAGCGGCAGGGAGTTGAGAAAGCGGTCCCATATTTTTCCGAGGACGGGCTGGTTGTCCTTGAAACTTTTCAGTTGGCCGGTGGCCAGATCGCGAATCCAGTAACCGTATTGCGCGTACCAGGGATCGTCCAGATGAAACGCGGCGCGGATGCGGTCGATGTCCTCCGCTTTCATGCGCGGGTTCATCGGGTCCACCAGGCTGGGTTCGCCGGGCGCGAGATGCACCACCGAATGCGCGATGATCGAAATGAACACCAGCAGGATCAGCCGCTGGCCTATGTTGCGTATCAGAAATGCGGTCATTTTT
>CBDVDB010000232.1:0-3902 GCA_965372625.1 uncultured Nitrospinaceae bacterium | reverse complement strand
CCCACCTTGCGCAGAGTATGGACCGGTTTGTTGCGCAGAACGTCGAGACTGCTCAGGATGCCGGTGACCGTGGTCAAAACGATGCCCGCCAGCAACGCCCAGCCCAACGGAGCGATCCTGAAGTGCCAGTCCGATTTCACCAGGTACTCCATCACCGCCCAGGAAAGACCGGCCGACAGCAGGACGCCGATCACCGCCGCGATGGCTCCCAGCGTGGCGTATTCATAACCCAGGATCGAAGCGACGACACTGCGCTTCGCTCCCAGGGTTTTGAGGATGGCCGACTCCTTCATCCGCCGGAACTTGGTGGACGCAATGGCGCCCGATAAAATGAACAGGCCCGACACGATGGCGAAGCCTGACATGAAATCCACCAGGGTGAGCAGGCTATTGATCACCGACTCCACCTTGTCCGCAATGGCGCGGGTGCTGAGCGCGGTAATGTTCGGCAATGCGTTCACCACGGCCTCCTCCACCGCCACTGCTTTTTCCGGATCGACATAGACGGCGCCGACGTAAGTCACCGGCGCCCGCGCCAATGCGCCGGGTGAATAGATCATGTAGAAATTGACCCGGATATTGCGCCAGTCCACTTTGCGGATGTTGGTCACCTCGGCGGTGACGGGTATGCCCTGGATATCCATGGTGAGTTGCGACCCTAACGTCGCCCCCAGCCGCCGCGCCGCGTCCTTTTCCAGTGATACCTGCGGGAGGTGGGCCTCCTCCGGGCGCCACCATCGGCCTTCGATAACGGTGTTGTCCTGCGGCGGTTCATCCTCCATATAAGTCAGCGTAAACTCGCGGGTGATGAACCATTCCTCCTCCCCTTTTTTTTGATAGTGCCAGTTTTCCGCCTGGCGTTCGTCGATGCTGTGAAACCGGGAGCGCACCAGCGGCGTGAGATCCAGTTTTGCGCCGGGCGCTGTTTCGTGGATGACTTTTTTGAATGTTTCGGTCTGATGTCTCTGGATGTCGATGAAGAAAAAGTCCGGCGGTTTGTTCTCCGTGCTTTGGTTGAGCATGGCGGCCATATCCATTTGCACCAGCCGCACCGACAGCACCAGCATGATGCCCATGCCCAGCGCGGTGATGATCGATACCGCCTGGTTGTTCGGCCGGTACAGATTGGCCAATCCGTAACGGCGGGTCATGCGTTTCGGCGGGGGCAGTTTGCGGAGTCCTTTTAGCAGTAGCACCGAAATCCCTCCCAGCAGAGCCACCGATACCGCCAGCGTCACCAGGAACACCAGGCCGTGGCGGTCCGATTCCGCCTGCCAGAAAACAACCGCCACCAATCCCAATGACAGCAGAACCCCCACGAACCATCGTTGACGGCGCGAGCCTTTCGACAATTCTTCCTCCTCCGCGATATGGCGGAACAGGCGCAGGGGACGCGTCCGCACCGCGCGAATCAACGGCCACAGGGTGAACAGCAGGGTCGTCAACAATCCCAAAAACAGCGACTGCGCCGCCGGGGCCCACATAAATTCCGCTTCGACTTTAAGGTTCAACAGGCCGGTCAGTTGGGCAGGCAGCATAAATTGTAAACCGTAACCGATGGCCACACCGAGTCCGCTCCCGATCAGGCCCAGCAGAGCCGCTTGCAGGAGATAGACCTTGAATATCGTGCGCGCGGAGGCGCCCAGGCAATTGAGAATGGCGATGGTGTCCAGCTTTTGCGCCATGAAGGTGCGAATGATCATCGCCACGCCAATGCCGCCCATCAATAAAGCGATCATCCCCATGGAACCGAGGTACCGTCCCACGCGGTCGATGGCCTGGGTGAGGCTGCTTTCCATGTCGCGGTAGGTGCGGAGGGTGGCGCCTTTGTCCTTCAGTCCGCGTTCCAACAGGGCAACGGCTTGCTCCGGCTCCATGCCCTCCGGCAGGCGGATCAATGTTTTGTGGCGGATGCGGCTGCCCGGCGAAATGAGTTTCGCCCGGTCCAGGGTTTCCGTGGAAACGATCACGCGCGGTCCCATGCTGAACGCGAGGGTGATGCGGTCGGGTTCGGCTTCGATCACTCCGGTAATGCGCGCGTCGACCGCACCCAGTTGAAACGTATCGCCGATGTTCAATTTCGTTTTGGACAGAAAATTGGGTTCCACCAGCGCGCCGGTCCCGGACAGCAATTCGGGCAAAGGCCGCGCCGGTCGGGTTTTCAGGTTTCCATAATAAGGATACAAAGGCGCCTGGGTGGGAACCGATTTGAGTTCCACCATCAGGGTTCGGTGGCGTCCGCTTTTGGGGGAGGGGAAACGCGCCATGGCGTTCAACTCGCGCAGAAACTGGAATTGGGTCCCCGGCGGCAGAGCGGATTTCTGATAAGCGCGGTCGGACTCGCTTTGCGGCCAACTGCTTTTGATCTGGATATCCGCTGCCAGCAGGCTTTTGGATTCCGTGAGAATGCCGCGTTTCATCGTTTCGGAGGCGCTTTTAATCGTCATCACCGCGCCTACGCCGATAGCGAGACAGAGCACGAAAAACACAAACCGCCGGCCCGCGCCGCGGCTTTCGGCGAACGCCAGCGCAAACAGTTGGCGGAGGGTCAGCTTGCCGGCGTTCATGGTGTGTCCGATGCAGTCGGGGTGTCGCTCACGATATTGCCGTCGGCCATGGTGAGGATGCGTTGCGACCGCTGGGCGATGTGCGGCTCGTGCGTGACGAGAATAATGGTGGCCTGTTTGACGCGATGCAACTCGGCAATGAGGTCGAGCACGCGCTCGCTGTTTTTGGAATCGAGGTTGCCCGTCGGCTCGTCCGCCAGCACGATATCCGGTTCGTTGACGAACGCGCGCGCCAGGCACAGCCGCTGTTGTTCGCCGCCGGAGAGTTGCGACGGGTAATGGTGCAGGCGGTCGCTCAGCCCCACCACTCCCAGCAGGTCCTCCGATTTTTTATGCGCGCCCGGGGCGCCGGTCAGCTCCGCCGAGAGAATCACGTTTTCCACGGCGGTCAGAGTGGGGATAAGATGAAAATTCTGGAAGATGAATCCGAAGCGGCGGCCCCGGAGCAGCGCCAGTTCATCTTCGTTCAGTTTCGTGATATCCTCACCGTCCACAACGATCGACCCGCCGGTGGGCGCGTCCAGCCCGGCGATCAGGCTGAGCAGGGTGGTCTTGCCGCTGCCCGAAGGACCGGTGACGGCGACGAATTGGCCGTCCGGTATCGTCAGGTCGATGCCGGTCAAAATGTCCACCCGGTGGCCGCCGCCGTGCAGGGATTTTGTGAGTTGTCGAATTTCGATCATCGGCTTTCCGCGAGAGCAGGTTTATGAATGATTGTTACAGAGTCCGGCGCGTTCCGGCAAATATTTTTTTCGGAATTTTATTTTGGGTGTTCATGATGAACGCTTCCCATGGCCTCGCTGAGCCGGTGATACTCGCGTTCGGCGACAGCCTCACCGCGGGATTCGGAGTGCGGCCGGAGGAAGCCTACCCCGCGCGGCTGGAGCGTTTGCTCGAAGAAAAGGGCTATCATTACAAGGTGGTCAACGCCGGGGTCTCGGGCGACACCACGGCGGGCGGGGTGGCGCGCGTCGACTGGGTACTGCAGCATGAGCCGAAAATTGTGATCCTGGAATTAGGCGCCAACGACGGCCTGCGGGGTCTGCCAATCGACGAGATGCAACGCAATTTGGAGACTATCATCGAGGCCTGCCTCAAAAAAGGCGCGCAGGTGCTATTGGTGGGGATGGAAGTCCCGCCCAACCTGGGCGAAGAGTACAGCGAGGATTTTAGCGACACCTTTCCCCTCTTGGCCGAAAAATATAAAATCAATCTCCTGCCGTTTTTACTGGCAGACATCGCCGCCCATGCCGAACTCACCCAGGCCGACGGCGTCCACCCCGTCGCCAAAGGCTACGAAATCGCCACCCAAACCGTCTTCAAATATTTAGAACC